>CAVJQR010000007.1:0-30709 GCA_963651605.1 Agathobaculum sp. | reverse complement strand
CTGCAACAGAGCGGGGTGAAGGTCTATGCCGCCACCGAAAAAGGGGCCCAAAACTATACGGATATTGCCTACGAGGGGCCGACTGCCATCGTGATGGGGGCCGAAGACACGGGCGTATCGCCTGAAAACCTGCGCATCTGCGACGCCATGATCAAGATCCCGCAGTTCGGAACCATCGGTTCGCTGAACGTATCCGTGGCCTCTTCCATCCTGATCTACGAGGTGGTCCGCCAGCGGATGCTACAAAAGAAATGATTTTTTAAAGGACATAATAAGATGAAAAAAGTAATTGCTACAAAAAATGCTCCTGCAGCTATCGGCCCATATAGCCAGGCTATTCAGGCAGGAAACATGTTGTTTGCTTCAGGACAATTAGGCTTGAACCCGGCTACCGGTGCCTTCCCCGAAGGAGCAATCAAGGAACAGACCGAACAGGCGTTCAAGAACGTGAAAGCGATTCTCGAAGCTGCCGGCTATAGCATCGACGATGTGGTGAAAACCACGGTGTTCTTGGCCGACATGAACGACTTCACAGCCATGAACGAGGTGTATGCCGCTCAGTTCACAGCCGATTTCCCGGCCCGCTCAGCCGTAGCTGTCAAGACATTGCCGAAGAATGCGTTGGTAGAGGTAGAGGTGATTGCCGTCAAAGCATAACGCCGAACCGGCCGTTCATCCATCAGAAAGCCGTCAAGGGGTCCCGACCGACTCCCTGACGGCTTTTATATTTTCGGCTGTAGCCATTTTTATTTCTCAAAAAAAGATGCCGACCTTTTGAAAAATTCATGGGCACCTTTTTCAAAAATCATGGGTACCTTTTGGAAAAATCATGCCGACCTTTTTTTGAATGGATGTGCACTCTTTTTAGGATGTGTGCCGAAGCTCATCGGCCATACCACAAACAATCACCGCGGATCGAGAGCGGCATCGCGACATTGTCCGTGAAGAGAGCACCCGTTCCCAAGCCTTGCGGCCGCGGATTGTCGAATGTGGCACACCACTGGGCGATGGCATTCAGTCCGATGTTCGACTCGAGGGCCGAGGTGATCCACCAGTCTGTCTTGCGCTCGTCGGCCATCCGTATCCACTCGTTTGCTCCCCGCATGCCGCCATGCAACGAGGGTTTCAGGATAATGTACTGTGGGCGGATCGTATCCAGCAGACGTTCTTTCTCGACGGGGTCGTTCACGCCGATCAACTCCTCGTCCAAGGCAATGGGTAGTGGCGTGGTGGCCGTCAGCCTGGCCATCGTTTCCCACTGACCGGCCCGAATGGGTTGCTCGATCGAGTGGAGATCCAGCTCGGCCAGCCGCTTGAGTTTCTCCAACGCATCCGACGGGGCAAAGGCACCGTTGGCATCCACCCGGAGCTCGATCTCCTTGGCCGAGAAATGGCGTCGGATATAGCGGAGCAGCTGCAGCTCATCCTCGAAGTTGATAGCCCCGATCTTCAGTTTGACACATCGGAAGCCGCTCGCCAGCTTCGTCTCGATCTGTGCCAACATCCGCTCATAGTCGGCCATCCAGATCAGGCCGTTGATCGGAATACCCGCCTCACTCCGTGAAAAAGGGGTGTCCCACAGCGCATAACACTGCCGTTCGTAATGGCGGAAGGCGGTCTCCAGGCCGAACAACATCGAAGGATAATCGCGCAAAGCCTCCGGATCCAAACCGCCCCGTTGCTCTATCTCGGCGCAGAAACGGCGCAGGATAGTCTCATAATCCGGCCGTGCATCGCAACTCAGGTCGGGAAGCGGCGCACACTCGCCGATACCTTCCCGACCGGGGCAGTCGTCGTTCGTCAGATGCAGATACCATACCCGGCGGGTGGTGTAGGCACCGCGCGAGGTCTTGGCCGGTTGCTTGAAATGGAGCGTGCGCGGCTCGATAGTCAAATGCCACATGGAGCGTTATGGGAATTTAGGATAATCTTCAAAACGGGGCCGACGTTTCTCCAAGAAGGCCTTGCCGCCCTCCTGTGCTTCGTCCGTCATGTAATAGAGCATTGTGGCATCTCCGGCCAACTCTTGGATACCGGCCTGCCCATCCAACTCGGCATTCAAGCCGGCCTTGATCATGCGAAGGGCCAACGGACTGTGCTGCATCATGGTTTCTGCCCATTCCACCACCTCGTCCTCGAGGCGTTCCAACGGCACCACCTTGTTGACCATTCCCATCTCGTACGCCTCCTGAGCCGTATATTGGCGGCACATGAACCATATCTCACGAGCCCGTTTCTGACCGACGCAGCGGGCAAGATAAGAGGAGCCGAACCCGGCATCGAAACTGCCCACGCGCGGACCCGTCTGCCCGAAGCGTGCATTCTCCGATGCAATGGTTATGTCGCAAACGACATGCAGTACATGGCCGCCGCCGATGGCATAGCCGTTGACCATCGCGATGACCGGTTTCGGCAATGAGCGGATCTGCTTCTGCACATCGAGGACATTCAGCCGTGGGACGCCGTCGGTCCCGACATAGCCGCCCCGCCCTTTGACGTGCATGTCGCCGCCCGCACAGAAAGCCTTGTCGCCGGCTCCGGTCAGAACTACCACACAGATCTCCTGACGTTCGCGACAGATATAGAGTGCGTCGCTGATCTCGGTGGTGGTAGTGGGGGTGAAGGCATTGCGATAACGCTCGCGGTTGATCGTGATGCGGGCAATACCGTTGTAAAAATCGAAGAGGATCTCTTTATAATCTTTGATGGTGGACCATTCTCGTTTCGTCTTTTCCATATCTTTTCCTTATTTTTTTAGTGAATGATAATAGGCCTTCAGCAGCCGGATATCCTGCTCCTGTTCGGTAAATACTTCGATGAACTGCGGCTGTATCTGCTGCTCGCTTTGCACGAATGCGGGCAAGGCGGCCTCCAGCTCGGCAGCATTGCGGACGGCCGTATAGTCGAAATGGTTGGCCACCGCCCAAGCCTCGGCCGATTGTGTGTGGAGCGCCTTCACATACTTCGCCGCCTTGTCGTCTAATTGCAGGCGGGGCAGTGCCGTGAAGATCTCACCCCCGTGGTTGTTGAGCAGCATGATGCGCACGTTCCCCCGCGAGCGATTGTCCCACAGTGCATTGGAGTTGTAGAAAAAGCTCAGATCGCCGATCAGGATGAAGTTGAGCTTGTCGGAAGCCCACGCATATCCGAGGGCCGTCGACAGTGAGCCTTCGATGCCGTTCGTCCCTCTGTTGCAGCAAACCTCGACACTGTTCGGCAGATGGAACAGCTGGGCGTAGCGAACCGCCGAGCTATTGGCCAGATGCAGTGTCGACGATTCGGCCGGAAGGGCGTGCAGCAATGCCCCGACAGCCGCCATCTCCGAATAGTCGAAGGAGGGCTCCCGGTGCAGTTTGGCGAGGTATTCCCACTGTTTGGGGTAGTCGCTGCCGTTGTTGTTGTCCATCATCACGGCCACCTTCTCGAGAAACTCGAACGGATCCATCTCAATCACGGTGGTCAATGCGCAGAAGGTGTCGCGCACCTCGCCATCGGCTGCCACATGCCAGTGCTCTTTCGGCGGATGTTTCCGCAGCCATAGCTTCAGACGCTTGGAGACGATGTGGCCGCCATAGGTGATGAGAATCTCCGGAGCCAGCTTCTGTTGCTGCGCTTCATCGGCCGAAGCCAACACCTCGTCGAAGTTCTTGATCGGATTGCCGGGCACCGTTTGGTTGGCCGTATGCTCACACAGCCAGGTGAAGTGCTTGTAGATCTGCTTGCCTGTCTTGCGGTCGAACTGATAGATCAAGTTGTTTTGCCCGACTACCATCATCCGTTTGCCGTAATTGTTGAGGCGGGCAATCAGACTCTTGTACTCCCTTTCGTAAATGTTGAGGCCCTGATAGCGTTGGATCACCCGCACTTGGGGCAGCTCCTCGACAGGAAATTCGAAGAAGGGTTCCGAGATCGGCACGTTGATATGGACCGGCCCTTTGCCGTGGTGGGTCAGTTCCAACAACGCCTCGTTCACCAATCGGTTGCAATACCACTCATCTTCGGCGGTATGTATCTCAGGAAGCGACACTTCCTTCTTGACCAATCCTTGAAAAACCCGCTCTTGTGGCAGCGTCTGTCCGTCCATCTGCCCGATCCATGCCGAGGGGCGGTCGGCAGATATGACAACTATCGGCACTTGCTGGTAGAAAGCCTCGGCCACGGCGGGGTGCAAGTTGAGCAACGCCGAGCCCGATGTGCAACAAACCGCCGCCGGTTGGCCGCTGTTGAGGGCAAGCCCGATCGCAAAGAAGCCGGCGTTTCGCTCGTCGGTCACGGCATGGCACGAAAACGCGGGGTGGTGCGTCAGGGTTTGTGTGAGGGCTATGTTGCGGCTCCCCGGACAAATGACGATGTTGCGCACACCATGCTCTTTCAACAAGGCGACGAGTTGGAGAATATTCTTCTTGTCTGTATACATAGGTCCTATACTAATACGTTTTGCATCGTTTTCATCTTATCTTCCGTCTCGCGCCATTCGTCGTCAAGCTGCGAAGAGGCCAGCAACCCGCCGCCCGCAAAGAGCGTGTAGCGGTCCGACCGGATATGCACACAGCGGAGATTGACGTAGAGATCTGTCCGTCCGCCGGGCGAGAGCCACCCCACAAAGCCCGAGTAATAACCACGGTCTGTCGCCTCGTTCTCAAGGATAAACCGGTAGGCATCCTCCTTGGGCAGACCGCAAACGGCCGGGGTAGGGTGCAATAGCTCCAGCAGATCGCCCAACGAATGGGTATCCTCCAGCTCGAAATAGAAGTTGCTTTTCAAGTGGGCGAGGTCGCCTGCGCGCGTCGAGTAGGGGCCCTTTTCCGTCAGTTCTATCCCCACCGAGCCCAATTGCCGCCGTATATAGGCCGCCACCAGCTGTTGTTCCTGCCAGTTCTTCCGGTCCCATTGCTTGGGCAACTGCTTGTCTACCAGCAGTTGTGTGCCGGCCAGGGCGACAGTCTCCCATGCTTTTCCTTCGCCGGAGAGGATCACTTCGGGTGTGCCTCCCATCCATGTGCCCGTCTGCGGCGTATGCAGCAGATAGACATATGAATAAATGTAGCGTTCGCATGCACGAAAGAAGGCTTTTCCGGCCGAGAAGGGGGCGTGTTTAGCCACCGTCCGAGCGCGGGAGAGCACCAGTTTGTCTTGCGACCCCATCATCAGCGGCCGACTGAACCGCTCGAATCGCTGCCGGTAGTCGAGGCGTTCCTCCTCGTCGGTGCGGATCGGGGGCAGTTCATGCGCCGCGACATCCATCTCCGCCTGGGGGCTTTCGGTAATGTCCTCGTCCAGTTCCATGCAATCGGGCTTGAGAAGTACGATCGGATGGCGGTCGGAGATGTGGAAAGGGGCGATTACGAAGCCCGTTCGTCCGTTCAGATCGGAGAGGTTGTCGAGCAGCTCAGGCTGCCCGAACGTCTGCATTCTGAAATGGATCGTATCATCGCCCGGAATCCGCCAGAGGGCAAAGCTGCGGCCCTGGCGGATCAGGGCATCAATTGTCGTATATTGTTCGGCTGTTATCATCTTTTTTTCATCACACTGTTCATGACACGGATAGACGACACGAGGCGATCGGTCGACGTAAAGACATCGACATTCCACACATGTGAAGAGCGTCCTTTGTGAATGAGGGTACCTACGGCACGAACCGTGTCACCTTCGTGCGCAGAGGAGATATGATTGCCGCTCACTTGCATGCCGACTACGATCTCGTCCGGCTGAACAATGAGCATGGAGCCCAGTCCGGCCACCGTCTCGGCCAAGGCCAATGTCGCGCCGCCGTGCAGGATACCGAACGGCTGTCGGGTCCTTTCGTCGACAGGCATGGTTGCTTCTACACGGTTCTCCGAGGCATAGGTGTATTGTATGCCGAGGTTGCCCATCAAGGCATGCTTGCCGCGCGTATTCAGCAGCTCGAGCGAGATCTCCGTCGGGCGGATGGTGGAGAGAATAGCCTTCTCGATGGCCACTGCCACGCCGTTCTCATCGTTCGAGAGTGTCGTCGTGTCGGCACAACTCTTCACGGAGTCGCGCGCATTGCCCATCGCCACAGAGAGCCCTGCCAGTTGCAACATCGGCACATCTGCCACACCGTCTCCGATGGCCATGACCTGTTCGCGCTCGAGCTTCAGCATCTGCATGAGCAACGCCAGGGTATTTCCTTTGTCAACGGTCGGTGGCACCACCTCGAGAAAGTAGTCTTCCGAGCGGAACACGTCCGCCACACCGGCCAGCTTCCGTTTCCAATGCTGTTCGAGTCCGACAAGCGCCTCCTCGTTGTCGCTGGCCAGGATGCACTTGCACGGGCTGAAATCGATCGCCTCGGCGAAGTTGTCCACCCCTTTGATCTGCATCTTGTTCAGACGGGCCTCCTGCCGTACATAGGCATGGTCGGGCGAGTCGGTCACGAGCACCTCGTCGTGGTAGGTGAAGATGGCGAAGTCGTTCTTCTTCGCTTTCTTATCCAAGTATGGAATAATCTGAGGATCAAACCGTTTGTCGAACAGCAAGCTGCCGTTGCTCATGTCAACGATCTGCGCCCCATTGTAGGCAATGACAAAACCCTTGTAGTTATTCAGTTCCAATTCCTTGGCCAAGGGCAGGATACCTCCCGTCGGGCGGCCGGACGACAAAGCGATCTGTACGCCCATCTGCTGCGCCTTCAAAATGGCCGAACGGGTGTGTTGCGTAACCTCTTTCGAATTGTTGAGCAACGTACCGTCAACATCGATTACCAATAATTTGTACTTCATAGTCCTTACTCTTTGTTTTTATGGACAAAGTTAAGAAATAATCGGCTAACTTCATGCATCGGCGAAGAAAAACAGCCCCACCGTCTACCGCGCTTTTCGCCACCCATCGCTTAAAAACCGCCGTGTTCCGAAAAAGTTTCTCGGGAGTGAACTGCAGTTTTGTGCCGAACAAACTGCAGTTTGGTGCCGAGAAACTGTTAGGGGGGACAAGATGAGTATTGAAAAAACTGCCATAGGTATGTTTTATATCTCAAGAAGAAAAAATTTAGTCTCTTGTTTATTCAAACATCTCACCCCCACACACCTTCCAAGCATTGGCAGGCGTAGAGCGGAATGTTCGTCATCCATTCCTGCCGCTCGTAGGGCATCATGGAGAAACGAAGGGCATGAAGTGAGGGGTTGTGGCTGATGAATGTGCGAAGAGACTTGGCCTTGACATTCACTTCCGCCTTGACTTCGATGGGCACCACCCGATCATGCCACTGTATGATGAAGTCGATCTCGATGGTAGAACTGCTGACGGAATGATAATAGAGCGGTATTTCCAAGGCCTTCAGCTGACTGAAAACGTACAGTTCGGTGAAGGCTCCCTTGTATTCTGAAAAGACATTGTCGCCTACCAGCATCGATTCGGCCGAAGCCTCTACCATGGCGCCCATCAATCCTACGTCGAGCATGAAGAGTTTGAAGGCATTCTGATCTTCGTAAAACTTGAGCGGAAGGCTTGGTTTATTGACCCTTGGCACTCTGTAGACCAGTCCGGCATCCATCAACCACTGTATGGCCATCTCAAACTCCGAGGCTCTGGCGCTTTTCTTCAGGGCACCAAAGATGAATTTCTTGTTTTCTTTGGCCAGCTGGGTGGGGATGCTGTCCCACACAAGGTTGATACGTGGCACTTCGCGTGCGGGCGCATGTTTGGAAAAGTCGCGGCGATAGTCGTTGATGATCTGCTTTTGGATGCGCCGAACCTCTTGCAGTCCCTCTTTTTCGACGAAGGCCAAGACGGCGGCGGGCATACCTCCTACATAATAATATTGCCGAAGGAGTGAAATGAGTTCGGATGAAAGCAGGTTGATGACCGTCCAGTTGGCCGCATGAAGCACACCCAGCAACTGCTTTTTCCCCATGGCATCGAGAAATTCAAAGAAGGTCATGGGGTAAAGCCGCAGTTCATCCACCTTCCCTACGGGATAGGAAACGCCTCCATGCAGCGACAACCCCAGCAGAGAGCCGGCCACCGCCACATGGATATCGGAGGCATCCTCGCAGAAGAACTTCAACGCCTCCAATGCTTTGGGGCAGTCTTGTATCTCATCGAGCACGACCAGCGTGTCGTTGGGCGTAATATCCACCCGGCTGATGGCGGAGAGAGCCATCAGCATATCGGCCGTAGAGCCCCCTTTTTCGAACACTTCAACTACCTTTTTGTCGCGGTCGAGGCTGAAATAAGCAAGCTTCTTGTATTCATTTTCGGCAAACCGCCGCAATATATAGGTCTTTCCTACTTGCCTTGCTCCGTTGAGTATCAACGGTTTGCGGTTGGATTTGCGCTTCCATTCCTGCAATTTTTTGTATATACATCTTCTCATACTTCACACTTTTTCGGACGAATATTTGCCGTAAAGCTACACTTTTTTGGACGAATAAACGAAGAAAGTCTACACTTTTTCGGACGAATCATCTATTTCTTCAGCCAAGAAATAGTTGAGGGGCGAGAAAGATAGGGGAGAAGGCTGGCGAACATCGGAAAAGAACTGCCCAAGAACGCTTTATTTACAAATAATGATTATCTTTGATACCCAAAACAAACTATCAGAAAAATATGAGCAAAAAATGGATAAACAATGCACGGATCATCAACGAGGGCGACTCGTTTGAGGGGTCGGTGCTGATCGACGGCGACAAGATTGCGGCCATCGTAAAGAAAGGCGAGCAGAAGCCCGTCGGATGGCAGGCCGAAGAAGAGATCGACGCCACGGGCCTGTGGCTGATCCCCGGCTGTATCGACGACCAAGTACACTTCCGCGAGCCGGGACTGACGCACAAAGCCGACATAGCAAGCGAGAGCCGTGCGGCAGTGGCCGGGGGCATCACCTCGTTTATGGACATGCCCAACACCCAACCGCAGACGACCACCCTCGAGAACCTTGCATGGAAATTCGAGCGCGCTGCCGCTACGTCGGTGGCCAACTACTCCTTCTTCTTCGGTGGAACGAACGACAACATGGCAGAGATACGCCGCCTCGACAAGCGACATATCCCAGGTTTGAAGCTGTTCCTCGGCTCGTCGACGGGCAATATGCTGGTCGACAAGAAAGAAGCCCTCGAGCGTATCTTCGGCGAGAGCGACCTGCTGATTGCCATCCATGCCGAGAAAGAGGAGATCATCAAGCGGAATATCGCCCACTATACGCAGCTCTATGGCGACGATCTCGACATCACCTTCCACAATAAGATCCGCAGTGCGGAGGCTTGCTATGCATCCTCGTCGGAGGCAGTCGAGTTGGCCACCCGCCTCGGTGCCCGGCTGCATATCCTTCACCTCTCGACGGCGAAGGAGACGACGCTGCTGGACAACACCCTTCCGCTGAGAGAGAAGAAGATCACCGGCGAGGTGTGCGTCCATCATCTCTGGTTTGAGGAGGCAGACTATGCACGCCTCGGCAACCGCATCAAGTGGAACCCCGCCATCAAGACGAGAGTCGACCGCGATGCCTTGCGCTTTGCCCTGAATGCCGACAAGATTGATGTCGTGGCGACCGACCATGCGCCGCACCTACTCAGCGAGAAGCAGGGATCTTGTCTGAAGGCTGCCTCGGGCGGACCTCTGATTCAATATTCGCTGCTGCTGATGTTGGAGATGGTTCGTCAAGGGATCTTCTCATTGGAGACGGTTGTCCGTAAGATGGCGCACGCACCTGCCGAGATGTTTCAGATCGATCGCCGCGGCTATATTCGTCCCGGCTACTATGCCGATCTCGTATTGGTCGACCCACGATCGACTACCACTGTCTGCCCTGAGACGATCCTTTCGAAATGTGGCTGGTCGCCTTTCGAAGGAGAGACCTTCCATCATGCCGTCCATACGACATTCGTCAACGGCGAGGTGGTCTACCGCCAGGGGAAAGTCAACGACGAAGTGCGCGGCATGGCCCTGCAATTCTTACGGTAACACACTTGTCTGATCACAAACAATTGAGAAACAAAACCATAAAAATGATGAAAAAAAATCTGTTATTATCGCTGTTCATGACATTGGGCACCCCATTGTTGCCGGCCCAGACGCTGAGCAATGGTATCACATTGCCCGACGAGTGGCCACCCCGCTATCCGCTTCCGACAGAGAGGAAAGAGATGGTGGTGCCTTACCTTGAGCAAAAGCCAGAAGTGATGCCCATTAATGTAGGCCGACAACTCTTCGTCGATAGCTTCCTGATCAGCAGCACGACCCTGAAGAGTGTCTATCACACCCCTAACTTCTACGCACACAACCCCGTGCTCAAGCCCACGGAGAAGTGGGAGGAGACCACCGAAGGAGCGCCCTATGCGGCACCCTTCAGCGATGGTATCTGGTATGACGACAAGGAAGGTATCTACAAGATGTGGTACTTGGCGGGAGCGGGGATGCTACACAAGCAATCGAACCAAACGTTTTACACCTGCTATGCCGAGTCGAAAGACGGTAAAACATGGACGAAACCGGCACTCGACATCGTGTCCGGCACCAATATCGTCGACACCTGTCGGCGCGATGCCGCATCGATATGGCTGGACCGCAACGAGAACGACCCGGCCAAGCGTTGGAAGATGTGCTGCGTGCAGGCATTCCCTCGCGAGAATGGGCAGAAGAGCTGGCAACTGGTGCTCAAATATTCGGCAGACGGCCGGCGGTGGAGCCTACCGGTAGCCCAATCGGGCGAGATCGGTGCCCGCACGACCGTCTTCTACAATCCCTTCACCCGCAAGTGGGCGCTCAGCATCCGCGGAGCATCACCCATTGCACCCCGCTCACGCTTCTATGTCGAGCATGACGACATCGAGCAGTTGGTGAGTCTTCCGCATCGCGTGAACTGGAACTATGGCGAGAAGAACATCCGCTTCTGGTTCGGACCTGACGACAAAGAGCAGCGGCATGAGAAGTATCCCGAGACGGATCCCGCCATTTACAACTTCGATGTGATCCCTTACGAGAGTATTATGTTGGGATTGTATGCAGCATGGTCGGGACCCGACGACAGCGTCTGCAAGCAGTTGGGCATCCAGAAACGCAACGTCATTGAGTTAGGATACAGCCGCGACGGCTTCCACTTCGCACGCCCCGTCCATACTCCCTTCATGAATGTAAATGAGACGGAGGGTGCCTGGAATTGGGGCAATATGCAGTCGGTCGTAGGCGTGCCGCTCATCGTGGGCGACTCGCTCTACTTCTACTCGTCGGGCCGCCAACGCAATGACATCATGTGGGACAGCCACACGTCGACCGGGCTGGCCACGCTGCGCCGCGATGGTTTTGTCTCGATGCAAGCCACCAAACAGGAGGGATATCTGACGACCGAGAAGGTGACGTTCGACGGCCGCTATCTTTTCGTCAATGCCGATGTCCATGCCAAAGGAGGAAAGCTGTTGGTGGAGATATTGGATGAAAACGGCCAACCGATGGATGGCTATACGAAAGCAGACTGCATCGCCATGCAGAAAGCCGACAAGACCTTGCAGCGAATCACCTGGAAAGGGCACAGCGATGTGAGCCCGTTGGCCGGAAAGAGTGTCCGCTTCAAGTTCTACCTGACCCAAGGCGATCTCTATGCCTTTTGGGTTTCGCCTTGGGAGACGGGCGAGAGCCGCGGCTATACGGCCGGTGGCGGACCGGGACTGAGCCCAAGCGGCGTGGATCGTAAATGATGGGGTAGAAAAAAAGCTCCCGATGAATGAAAAAAATCATCGGCATGAAAAAAGAAAAAGCTCGGCATGATTTTCGAAAAAGGTGCCGAGCTTTTTTTGTGGGCGTTAGGAAGAAACTATTCCACTTCTTCCTTCCGCTTCGTGCATTTGTCCACGAGATAGGCGATAGATTGGTAAGGGATCCCCGAGTTGGTCGTCAACCCTATTTCGCATGTTCGGCTGTTGGAGTAGCCCATGTGGATCCCTTCCTTTTCGAGCTGCGGACGAAGCTTGCGAAGGGCGTAGGCATTCACCTCAGGATGGGTGAACCCGCGGTCGCCGGCAAAGCCACAACAGCCGATCTCTTCGGGCACAAACACATGGTTGGAGCAGAGCTTTGCCAGACGAACGATCGTATCAGCCAGCCCCATCCGCCGCATCGAACAGGTAATGTGGATGGCCACCGGCTCGTCTGTCGGCGTGAACTCCAGGCGGTTGCGGAGGAAGGTATAGATGAACTCTGCCGGCTCGTAGAGGCGCATCCGTTGGATCGTCTCCCGCATGCGGTGGAGGCATGGGCTCTGATCGCAGAGGACAGGGTATTTTCCCTTCTCGCTTGCCTCCCAAAGGGCCTCTTCCAGCTCCTTCGATTTGCGGTTGGCGATGTCGATCATCCCCTTGCTTTCCCATATCGTACCGCAGCAAAGCTTCTCCATCTGTCGGGGGAAGATGATTTCGTAACCCGCTTTGTTGAGCAATGCTACCATCTTGTTGACCAATGCCATCTCCTCCGGCGACTTCCGTTGCAGGCCCATCGTCTGGTTGATGCAACTCGGAAAGTAGACCACTTTCTCCTTGGCTTTAGGCTGTTGTGCTTCCAGTTGGCGAGGAATGCGGTAAGCCTTCGGCATGGCCGGTGTCCATAGCGGCAGCCCGAGGCGGTGCATCTCTTTGGTGACGAACCCCATGGCGGTCGGACCCATGACGGCATGAGCCGTATCGGCCAGCGTCAGAACGGGGCGAAGGGCATCTTTGACACCGGCAAAGTGGCGCGCCACATAGTCGCCCGCCTTGTATCCAGCACTTCCTTTCGGCAGTGCCGCCTGACGGATGTCGTGCGTCAGCTCGCCCGTGTTGATGTGCATCGGACAGGAGGTAGAGCAGAGGCCGTCGCCTGCACATGTCGCATTGCCATAATAGGCATATCCCTTTTCGAGTGCGCGGAGCCGTTTCGGATCCTCTCCCGTCTGCCGCAGGCGTGTCATCTCACGCTGCAGGATGATGCGCTGACGGCTTGAGAGTGCAAAGCCGCATGTCAGACAGTTCACCTCGCAGAAACCACACTCGATGCAGCGGTCCACACGGGGGTTGGTTAGCGGCAGCGGCTTGAAGTGCTTGATGTGGCATGTCGGGTCGTCGTTGAAAATCACGCCGGGGTTCAGTAATCCGTCCGGATCGAACAGCTCCTTGACCGCCTTCATGAGGGCAAACGCATCGTCGCCCCACTCGTAGCGGACAAAGGGTGCCATGTTGCGGCCCGTGCCGTGCTCGGCTTTCAGCGAGCCGTCGTATTTGTCGACCACCAGCGTCTTGACATCGTTCATCATCTCCTCGTATCGCTTCACCTCCGCCTCGGTGTGGAAGGACTGGTTCAGGATGAAATGGTAATTCCCTTCGAGGGCGTGACCATAAATGCAGGCATCATCATAGCCGTGACCGGCGATCAACGCCTGAAGATCGGCCGTCGCTTCGGGCAGATCCTCGATATGGAATGCCACGTCTTCGATCAAGCAGGTGGTCCCCAGCTTGCGTGTTCCGCCTACCGCGGGGAAGATACCTGAGCGGATCGCCCAATATTTGGAGTACTCCTCGGGGCGGTCGGTGAAGCGCACCGGCTGATAGGTGTCGAACGCTGCGAGACACGCCTCGATCTGTGCGATGTTCTGCTGCAGTGCCTCGGCGGTGGTAGCTTTTGTCTCGGTAAGGACAGCCGTCAGGTTCTCGCCCGTGGTGTCGTTTACCGAGGCAAGTGACTTCTTGTCGAGCAGCTCGGCGCCCTTTACAATCCACTCTCCGTCGGCATTGACCAGCTTCTTCATGGCCACCACGGCGCGGCACGCCTCTTTTATCTCCTTGAAATAGAGCATGGCACTTGCCTTGTGCGGATAGTCATATTCGGTGTTCATCGTCACCTCCGAGAGGAAGGCCAACGTCCCTTCCGAGCCCACCATCAGGTGGGTGATGATATCGAACGGATCAGTGAAGCGGACAAAGGGCTGGATGTTAAGCCCCGTCACATTCTTGATCGCATATTTATAGCGAATGCGCTCGCACAATTTGGTATTGGCCAGCACGCTGTCGCGCAGTTCCTCAATGCGGCGGATGAAATCGGGGTGGGATGCGGCAAAAGCCCGGCGACTTTCGTCGCTACCCGTGTCGAGGATCGTGCCGTCGGTCAGCACGATGCGCACCGAGCAGAGCATCTTGTCGCTGTTCGCATGCGTTCCGCAATTCATTCCCGAGGCGTTGTTCATCACGATGCCGCCCACCATCGCACTCTTCACCGACGCGGGGTCGGGGGCGAACTTACGGCCATAGGGGCGAAGCAGGTCGTTGACACGCTGCCCAATCAGGCCCGGCTGCAGACGGATCCGTTTGCCGTCATCGAGGATTGTGTATCCTTCCCAATGCTTTCCCGCCACAATAAGGATCGAGTCGCTGATGGCCTGGCCCGAGAGCGAGGTGCCTGCCGCACGGAAGGTGACCGGCAGATGATGTTTTTTCGCCAGTTGGAGCAGCGAAGAGATCTCCTTTTCATTGTCCGAGCGCAACACGATTTGGGGAATCAGACGGTAGAAGCCGGCATCCGTTCCCCATGCCAGACGCCGCAGCTCGTCGGTATAGATCCGGTCGTCGGGCATGAACGCACGGATCTCATCCAGAAATGCTTGATATTGGTTGTTCATTTTTCATTATTTGTTTACGTTGTTATCTTAAATGATGCCGCGGAGCTACGGCCGGTGGACGAACCCCGATGCGAACCCTCTCGGCAACCCTGTTTTTGATCGCTTATTATATATGTCATAAAGTGGGGAGCATCTCCCGCACGAAGTGTGCCACCCCGTCCTCGTCGTTCGTATAGGGCAACACACTATCGGCCTGCGCTTTGACGGGCGGTTGGGCATTGGCCATCGCCACCCCAAGCCCCGCATATCGGATCATGGAGAGGTCGTTGAAGCCATCACCAATGGCGACGGTTGCCTCCTTCGATATTTTCGTGCGGTTGCGCAATACCTTGAGCGAGTTCGCCTTGTCGATTCCTTTCGGCACCAGTTCGAGAAAGAACGGTTCGGAGCGATAGACGTTGATGCGCATGCCGAGCTCTTGGCGCAACTGCTCCTCGAGCGGCACCAACTGCTCCGGTTCGCCCACCGCCAAACACTTGTCGGCCGGCAGTGGCAGTGCCTTGACGAACTCCTTCACGCCGCGCATCGGCATCTTGTTGAGGAACGATTCGTACTGAATGTATTTGTTTTGGGGGTTCTCGGTGATGATCTCTTTCCCTTTGTAGGAGAGGATGTCGACCCCCACCTTGCGTACCCGTTCGTAGATGGTCGGGACCACGTCGGGCGGCAATGCCTGCTCGAAGAGCACCTGTTGGGTTTTCACGTCGATGATCTTTCCTCCGTTGAAGGAGAGGATATAGCCTCCGTAGCGAGCCATCTGCAGCTCATCGGCTAATGGCATGATGCCGTAGGTGGGGCGTCCCGAAGCCAGAGCGAGCGTCAGCCCCTGCTGCTGTGCTTCGATCAGCACCTCGCGTGTGAACGGCGTGATCTCCTTTTGGCTGTTCGTCAGCGTGCCGTCCAGATCGAGTACCAATAGTTTATATTTCATTGTCCAATTCACTGTTTTCACTGTTCTCTTCCTGCAACCGTATCACTTTGCCGGTCGCCTTTACATATTCATATAGTTTGCGATAGAAGCGATGGTGTGCCAAGGTGGCGGCATCGCCCATGATGATCAGCTTCATCCGCGCGCGGGTCATCGCTACGTTCATCCGTCGGAGGTCCTGCAGGAAGCCGATCTGCCCGCTGCTGTTTGCCCTCACCAGACTGATCACTATCACGTCGCGCTCCTGACCTTGGAAGCCGTCCACCGTATGGATGGTGATCAGCCGTCGGAAGGGCTTGAAGAAGGCATTCGTGCGGATGAGACGCCTGAGGTAATGGACCTGGGCCTTGTAGGGCGAGATGATACCGAAATCGATCCGCTCGTCCAAAATCCTCTCGGCAGTGATGCTCTCCATATAGCCCTGCAACCGAAGAATAAGCAGCTCCGCCTCGCGTTTGTTGAGCCGGCTCTGCCCCTCTTGCGCCCTGTCCTCGAGGAAGTCGCACCCGGCGGTGTCTGTCCATACAACGGGTGTATCCCAGTCGAGGATGCCGCGGTGCTCCACCTCCGGTGCCGCTGTCAGCTGTCCGCCGTAGAACCAGTGCGAGGAGAACTCCATGATGGTACGGTTCATTCGGTACTGGCAGGTGAGGAGTGACACCGTCTCGGGCTTCTGCCGTGCGACGGTCTCCATCAGTGTCGTGCCCAGCCCCGCGGTCGCTGCCTCGACAGACTTGACCGTAGGGGGCAGTTGTTGGTGATCGCCGGCGAAGATGACGCGGTCGGCCTTGCTGATGGCTATCCAGCAGGCTGCCTCCAATGCCTGTGCTGCCTCGTCGATGAAGAGCGTCGTGAAGTGGTGCGATGCCAACACTTTATTGGCAGCCCCCACCAAAGTACAGGCCACCACGCGCGCCTCCGAGAAGAGCGCCTCGTTGATTGCTATCTCCAACTCGGTGGCCCGCTCGCGGAGCTTCGCCAACCGGTTGCGTGTCTTGTCGCGGTCGGTGGCAGTGCGGCTGCGCAGTTGTGTCTGCAATTCGCGTATCGCCTTGCGGAGGCTCCACAACTCGTGGTAGTTAGGGTGCGACTCAAAGCGGCGTTCGTAGGTGAAAGAGAGCATCTTATCGTTGACGCGTGTCGGATTGCCGATGCGCAATACGGCAATGCCGCGGTCCACTAACTTCTCTGCTATCCAGTCCACTGCCGTGTTGCTCTGCGCGGCCACCATCACTTGCGGCTCGCGGTGGAGCGTCTCGTAGACAGCCTCCACTAATGTAGTGGTCTTACCGGTGCCGGGAGGGCCGTGTACGATCGCCACGTCGCGGGCACCCAACACCCGGTTGACGGCTGCCTCCTGCGAGGAATTCAGCCATGGGAAGCGGATCGGGAAGGTGTCGCGCATAGTGGCTGTTTGCCGGCCCACGAGGATATCCCTCAGGGCGGCAAGGCGATTGCCCCGTGCTTCCATCACCTCGCGGAGAGCGGCAAACATCGCACGATAGGATGCCTCGTCGAAGAAGAGCTGCACGCCGATGTCATCTCTCCCTGCCACCTCGACGAGGGCTGCCGTCGAAGGGAGGGTCACTACCATCACGTCGTCTTGCACATAGCTCACGACCGACGTGAAGCGGAAGAAGGAGGGGCGCCCCACACCGTTGGCTACGAAGAGCGAGACGGCACGCCCCGGCTCGAAGCTATGCTCTATCTCGCGGTGGGCATGCCGCACCAGTTCGATCACCAATTGGTTGACGGCGTTGTAGTAGCTGCGGCCCGCCGAGAGCGGATACCAGCAGATCCCCTGCTGCAACCGCCGCCCGATCTCCACCTGCTCGGCCTGTTCCGTATATTGTTGTTTCTCCTGCGTATATTCCACCTGCAGGGCATCGCGCTGCTGCTGCAGATGAGCGATAGGCGAGGAGGGTTGCTGTTGTTTCATCTCTGTCGCTTTGGGGTGCAAAGGTAAGGGATTATTCAAACAAATGATACCTATAACCGAATTTTTAGGAAATTGATCTTGAACAGAATGCCGACTTGAGTTCAAAAAGCAATTTGTAACGTTACTCCTCTGGTATTAGAGTAGTAAGGAAAGTTGGTATGGATATCAGAATCACCTGCCTTTTTGATGATGCTCCTTTTGCTCTGTTTACGATCTTCGGTGGAGCAACAACAACACATTTCGAGCGATGCCCTTTGGCATCACGCGAGAAGGAATCAGTGCCGTTCCCCGTTCTCTTTCCGGTATGCCACAGCATTTTAGTTATTATAGTATTTCTCCGTTACTGATTTTCCATTGCTGTAAAAGCTGTTCTTGATAAAAATTCCTTTTTGTATCGGTTTTGAAGCCAATCTTTGTCCGTTAAGGGAATACCAAACGACATTGACAACCTTGCTGTCATCGTTGATGGATGACGTGATACCGGTGGATTGCTCTTTGGTGTGCTTGAAAACCCATGCAAGGCGCTCGTCAGTATAGCTTTTCTTACAAACATCCTCATGAGTCCAACCGTCTTCGATCTCTATTTCATATTCGGCTTGATAAACATCCATTTCAGTAAGGAATGTCTCCACATTGGATATTTTCATGATGTTGTCTGCAGTTCCCATCACGGTAAAGATTGGTATTCGTGCAACGGCTTCAGCGTTCAACCCTGTTGGATTTCCTGCGACCGGCATGGCTGCAGCAAACATTTCCGGATGGTTGGACAGCATGTTCCATGTGCCTGTTCCGCCCATCGAGCCACCCAATATGTAAACTTTTGAGGCATCTGCAACGCCTCGGTCTATAAAGGTGCGTATCAAACTGACAAGGGCATCTTGTGTAACTCCGAGCCAAGACTTGTCCGGAGGGCATTGCGGTACGAGCATAATTGCCTTGCGATTGTTTTCAGATAGCCATGAACTGATGGCTTTGATACCTGGCTCTTGCATTTGAGACTCGTTGTCGTTTCCTTTACTGGAGCCTCCATGCAGATATATGACAAGAGAAGCCTTGTCGCCCATGCCCGGAATAGTAGCCTTTCGGTAGGGCAAGGTCATGCTTCCATCTGCGAAAGTTTCCTTTGAAAATGTTGTCTCTTGTGCAAGAGCACCGCCTTGGCCGAGAATGCTCAGCAAGGCGAGGATAAGGAATATGCTGTGTTTCATGAGTTCTGCTGTTGGGATGTTGTACGTTTTTGTCCTCGTTTGGCATGTCTGTTCATTATCTTACGTTCCTGTCCGTACACTTTTTCTATTTGTGCCTGTGTGAGAAACTTGGAATACTCCTTGTAATATTTCTGACGGATATTGAGGATTTTCTCGCTCATGGCAAAACGTTGCTTGATGCGCTCCTCGTGCTCTTGCTCAGATGCGCCTTGTTTGTTGGGGCGTTGGCGAGGTCCCAACTCCCATATTTCCTTTTGATAATTGCAATAGGTGGCGACAAACTTCTCAGTGACGGCATCACTGAAAGCCAACTCTTGGGCGATATGCTTGGCTTCCACTTCGGCAAGTTGTTCACGAGAGATGCGCTGTTGGCGATTGGGACGTTGTTGGTGGGTTCCCTGTTGGGCAAAAGCGGTTGCACAAGTGGCGACCATAACTATTGCCATAATGAAAATTCTTACTATACTTTTCATGTTTCTGTTTGTTTGGAATGTTAAACTTGTTTTCTTACTTGCGTGTATTTAATGCTTTCATAGCTTACATTACAGAGCTTTTATAATGGATGCTACAACTATATGACTGAAGTCGAACGGCAAAGTAAAATCTGAAAGATTATTTTTTTGAAAAAAAATTTGCACCTCGGTATCATCATCGGGAAAGATTATTATCCGCCTTTCTGTTGATTGTTCCTAATCCTTTTTTTCGTGTTCCGTTCCATTTTACGAAAAGGGATAAGCGTTTTAAAAGTTTCCTCCCGAACAAACTGCAGTTTCATGCCGAATGAACTGCAGTTTGGTGCCGAGAAACTGAAGCATTGTCCGGCATGAGACGAATGAAAAGAGTCGAGGTTGGAGAGGATTATGGCGTTCCTTGTCTCCTCGTTGCCCCTATTTATTCCTGTCACGGCCTTGAATGGCAAACAATCGCCCCCGCAACCTTTCACGCATCAAACGGGGCGGAGCTGCTCTGTATATGGAAACTTTGTTGTAACTTTGGCGCTCGTGACAATCATAAACTAAAGGGATGAACGCAATGAAAGAGAAAATAAGAGAACTGTTGGAGGAGGCCCTTCCGTTGGTCGACTTCGATTCCGATTTCCTGTTTAGCGAACTCGATTCGTTAGGGATCACATCGATACTGATGATCCTTTCCGAACAGTATGGAATCAGCTTGGAGGCGGCCGACGTGACGCCCAAAAACTTCAAGTCGCTCGATAGCCTCGTGGCGATGGTCGACAGCAAACTGGCTACAAAATGATCGAGGATTTTTTGGCGCAGCATGCCGCAACGATGCCCGACATGCCGGCGGTGGTCTGTGGCGACAGTCGGCTTACCTATGCCCAACTCTATGCTGCCGTACAGGCGCGGGTCGGGGCGATGGCGGTTGGTGGCCGGGCGGTTCCGTTTCGTGCTACGACTGAGGTCGATACTCTGATCTCCTACTTTGCCATCCATCTGGCAGGGGGCGTCGCTGTGCCGTTGGCGAAAGATCTGCCGGAGGCATTGTATCATCGTTATGAATCGCAGCTGGAGGCGCTCCGCTTCTCGCCCGAAACGGCAGATGTACTCTACACCACGGGCACCACAGGCCGGGCGAAAGGGGTAATGATCAGCCACGAAACGATCCTGGCCAATGCGGAAAATCTGGTTGCGGCCCAGGGCTATCACGCTGATATAACCTTCCTTGTCAACGGTCCGCTCAACCATATCGGGAGCCTCTCGAAGGTATACCCTACGCTGATGGTGGGCGGCACATTGGTACTGCTCGACGGAATGAGGGATCTGAATGCTTTCTTCGCGGCCATCGAGGGGGCGGCGGGTCGTGTGGCCACCTTCCTCGTGCCGGCTTCTATCCGTATGTTGTTGGCTTTTGCCGAGCGACGGTTGGCGGCCTTGGCAGAGAAGATCGAGTTCATCGAGACGGGGGCTGCTCCGATGGCCGTCGATGATATGCAACGCCTCTGCCGTCTCTTGCCGAAAAGCCGTCTTTACAATACCTATGCCTCGACCGAGACGGGTATCATCGCCACGTTCGACTATAACGAGGGCGAGTGTTTGGCGGGTTGCTTGGGCCGGCCGATGCGCCACTCGCAGTTGCTGATTACGGTCGACGGACATGTGGCCTGCAAAGGTCCTACGCTGATGATGGGCTATCTCGATGATTCGGAGCTGACGCGCCGGGTGTTGCACGATGGCATGCTGGTGACGGCCGATTTGGGGCGCTTGGACGAGCACGGCCGATTGCGGTTGGAGGGGCGCGATGGCGATGTGATCAACGTGGGGGGCTATAAAGTGTTGCCGACGGTGGTGGAAGAGGCGGCGTTGGCACTGACTTTCGTGCGCGATTGTGTCTGTGTGGCAGCACAACATCCCGTATTAGGCACGGTGCTCAAGCTGTTGGTGGTGACGGCCGATGGAGAGGCATTGGACAAACGCACGCTCGCCCATGCCTTACAGAGCCGACTGGAGGCACATGAAGTCCCCACCTTCTATGAAAAGGTCGAGACGATCCGCCGCACTTTCAACGGAAAGATCGATAGAAAAAGCTACCGAGCGGAGGCTTAATCCTCTGCTTCCCCTCTGCGGCAATGCACTTTGGCTACACAAACAACTCCTGTTTGGCTGCCGAAATCGGAAATGTCGCTGAAAAATGAGCGTTGCTTCTCTTAACTTCCCATCCTCAACAACACCAGCCAGACGGCAACGATGTGGCAGATGCTGCCGAGCAGAACGAAGAAATGGAAGACGGAGTGCATGTAACGTCGTTTGTTCAGGCTGTAGAAGAGTGCACCGGTGATAAAACTGACTCCTTCGGCAATGATCCACCCGACGACGCTCATCCCGACACTGTCTATCAATGGTTTGAAAGCCACGAGAACGGAGAGACCCATCCCAACGTAGCAGCAGGTTTCAAGATTGCTATGTTCCTTCAGCTTGTGGAAGCTGATGAGCGTTCCGGCCACGGCACAGGCCCAAACGAAGAGGAAGAGCCCCCAGCCCCAATAGCCCTCTTCGCGCATTCCCACCAGGGTAAGGGGCGAATAGGAGCCGGCAATATGCCAGTAGATGGCGGCATGATCCCACTTGCGCAACCGTTCTTTCCATGGCGAGGTGGGCGAGGTGGCATGATAGCTGGTCGAGGCAATGTACGAACCGAGCATACCAAACAGGTAGAGCACGACACCCACATAGGCCCAAATGTCGCCTTTGCGGTGGCAGATGGCCAAAAAACAGCCACCGACGACGACTCCCATCAGGATACCCGCCGCATGAGTCCAGCTGTTCCATAGCTCTTCGCGGTGTGTGTAACGGATGCTCATAGGTTTTGAGGCAACTGTTGTTCCAAAAATTCGGCGGCATCGGCCACACAGTCGTTGCATTCACGCACGATCTTGCCCGTGCCAAGCCCTTTCAGTTCCTTGCAGCGGGTGCAACCGTTGCGTTGTTGGAAGGCGGTGATTACCTCCTTGGCGGCTTTCGTTGCCCGGCCACGGTCTTTATAGGCGAGGCCCAACACCAGGGCGGCCCCCGTTATGGCCCCACATGTTCCCTCTCCGCAGCCCATTCCGGCCCCAAAGGCTCCGGCTGCATCGTAGAGAATGGTTTCACTCACACCGGCTTTGTCGGCATACGTACAGGCCACGGCCTGCGCACAGTTATACTGTCCTGACTTCTTTTTGCTGATCGCTTCGTTTATTCTCGATTCCATATATTGATGATGTTTATGTCCTGCCGGCGGGTTTCCCGGCTATGTCTCATGACATTGTCGGGAAACGGTTGAGCAGACCTTAGGTTTATGGTTATACTACTGTTTGTATAAGGCGTGGATCACTCGAGCGTATAGGGCCGGTCCTCGCCTTTGAACTGACGGCTCTTGTTCGGTGTCGCCCCCATTTCAAACGTCAATGTGCCCCCGTTGAGGATATCTTCCTGTGTGATATACCCCTTCGTGTAAGGCTTTCCATTGAGGCGGACGGCACGCACATAGCGGTTTTTGTCGCTTACTTTGGGAGCTACGATCTCGAAGGTCTTGCCGTTCTCGAGGTTTATCTTCATGTAGGGCAGATAAGGTGCTCCCAACACATACTGGTCGGTGCCGGGGCAGACGGGGTAGAAGCCCATGGCCGAGAAGATATACCAGGCCGACATCTGTCCGCAGTCGTCATTGCCGCAGAGACCGTCGATATTGTTGCGGTACATCTTGTTCATGATCTCGCGCTGCCAATACTGCGTTTTCCAGGGTTGTGACGTCCAATTGTAGAGGAACGGGATATGATGGCTCGGTTCGTTGCCGTGTACGTAGCCGCCCAACAGTCCCTCTTCGGTCACGTCCTCGGTCTCGGCAAAGAATTCGGCCGGAAGATGCATCGTAAAGAGCGAGTCGAGTTTGCTGATGAATTGCTTCTCGCCGCCCATCACCCGTATCAGTCCGTCGACTGCTTGGGGAACATAGAACGAATAGTTCAGGGCATTCCCCTCTTCGAATCCTTGTCGGTAGGTACTCAACAGGTTGAAATTCTCTTTCAGACGGCCGTCTCGGTGCTTCGGACGGGCATATCCGATGGTTGTATCGAACACATTTTTGTAGTTGCCGGCACGTTTGAGGAAGTTGGCCGCCACCTCTTTGTTGCCCAACCGCAGAGCTGTCTGGTAGATGGTCCAGTCGTCGTAGGCATATTCCAGCACGAGCGATCCCGCACTGCCGCTGGTCTCGAGCGAGACATAGCCTTTCTCCATGTATTCTTTCAGCCCGTCGTAATAGGGAAGTGTCGCACTGCTCACCATGGCCTGCAGTGCCTCTTCCTTGTCGACCGGCAGCCCTTTGGCAATGGCATCGGCCAGAACGGAGACAGAGTGGTAACCGATCATGCACCAGTTCTCGTTGGCCATGTGGCTCCATATCGGAAGGATATGGTGAACGCTCTGTTCGTAATGTTTCAGCATGGAGCGGACAATGTCGGTATTGACCCGGCGGTTGATCACATTGAACAGAGGATGCAACGCACGGTAGGTGTCCCACACGGAGAAAACCGTGTAGTTGGTGAAATCATCCGCATGGTGAATGTTCTGGTCCAGACCACGATAGTTGCCATCCACGTCCATGTAGGTACAGGGGTTGATCATGGTATGGTAGAGCGATGTATAGAGCATGCTCAGTTGGTCGTCCGATCCTTTGGCCTCGAGCGCCGTCAATGATGAAGCCCATTGGCTATGTGCCTCGTCGGCCAGCTGATCAAAATGCTTGCCGGCCGTTTCGGCTTGCAGGTTCTTGACGGCTCCTTCCGTGCTGACTGCCGAGAGGGCCACCTTTACCTCCAGTTCATTTCCCTGTTGGGGGTCGAACTCGAAGTAGGTAACCAGCTTCTTTCCTCCCATATCCGGGAAGTTATGTTTCATATTAAACTTACCATATCCGCCACGGTAGTTCAGTTTGGCCTTCTCTTCGCAGCCATAATTGACAATCGGTTTGGAGAATGAGATGGCAAAGTAGGTATAATTGGTGCGGGCCCATCCGTTCGTGATGCGATAGCCTGTCAGCAGTGTGTCGTTTTCAACGCGCAGGGAGGCCCACAATACCTTTCCGTCGTAGTTGTAGATGCCATGTATCAGGTCGAGTACAATGCGTTGGTTGTCACTCTTCTCCGGATAGGTGTATTTGTGGATGCCGGCCCGGCGGGTGGCTGTCAGTTGGGCTTTCACGCCATAGTCGGAGAGCGTCACTTCGTAATAGCCGGGACGCGCTACCTCGGTCGCATGCGAAAAGCGGGAACGGTAACCGCCATCGGGCCGGGTGGCCGTACCGGGATTCAACTTCAAGGGGCCTGTTGTCGGCATGATGAGGATATCGCCGAGGTCTGAATGGCCCGTTCCGCTGAAATGGGTATGACTGAACCCGACAATCGTGCTGTCTTTATGTTGGTATCCTGCGCAGTATTCATAGACGCGTGGCTGGTATTTTCCGTCGATATTGTGCGGAATGGTATCGGTATCCGGGCTGAGCTGTACCAATCCGAAGGGGTAGCAAGCCCCGGGGAAGGTGTGGCCCATGCCGTTGGTGCCGATAATGGGGTTGACATACGCCGTGACATCGCTATTTTGGGCGACCGCCGTGGCCGTCATCAGGCAAGAAAGAACGATACATTTGCCTATTTTCTTGATCTTTATCATCTTCATTGTTTTTTTGAGCGTCTTGTTTGTTCGAATTTCCATTTTCAAAAAATGGGAACTCTCCCTAATAATGTGTCAAAAGTATACATTTTTGGCTACAAATACAAAAAATGTTCAGAAAGAGCACAACGCATGAAAAAAATGAATAAGTTTGTAGACCCAAAAAAGCATAACAGATGATGAAATATTTCAAAAAGCTACTTGTATTCATTCGGAACCTATTTTTCTTCCTTTTCTTCTCGTCATTGTTGGCCGTGGTTGCCTACCGTTTCGTGCCGGTCTTCGTTACTCCGCTGATGGTGATCCGCCTGGTAGACCAGGTCAAGGAGGGGAAAAGCCTGAAATGGCAACATCATTGGGTGCCGCTGACGGAGATCTCGCAGTCGCTGCCGCAGGCCGTTGTCTCGTCGGAAGACAACCGTTTTCTTACACACCGCGGGTTCGACATCGAACAGATCCGGAAAGCGCGCAAGGATGCCCAGCGTGGAAAGCGGCTTCGCGGGGCAAGTACCATCAGTCAGCAGACCGCCAAAAATGTGTTTCTCTGGCCCGGCCGTAGCTATGTCCGCAAAGGATTGGAGGCCTACTTCACGGTGTTGATCGAATTCGTGTGGGGAAAGGAACGCATCATGGAGGTTTATCTGAACTCCATCGAGATGGGCGACGGCATCTATGGCGCAGAGGCAGTGGCTGAAGCACATTTCAGCAAGAAAGCACGCCAACTGACGGATGGCGAGGCGGCTCTGATCGCTGCATCACTGCCCAATCCGATCCGCTTCAACTCCGGCAAACCATCGCCGTATATGCAACGACGACAGAAACAGATCCTCTCGTTGATGGCCAAAATATTGCCGGTCGACATGGGGTATAGCGAAAAGAAACTGAAAATCAATCCGGACAAACTGATCAATAAACGCAAATGGAGAGCTTCAAATACACGGACCTTGGCCGAATAGACTACGCCGAGGCACTGAAACGTCAGACCGATGCATTCAATGATCTATTGCAAGCAAAGGCAGCGGGGAAGAGTGGAGAGAACCAACTCCTCTTCTGCGAGCACAATCCTGTCCTGACCCTGGGTAAAAGTGGAAAGGAATCCAATTTGCTCATCGACGAGACAAGGCTCGAACAGTTGGGCATCGCCTACTATCATGTCAACCGAGGGGGAGATATCACCTATCATGGCCCCGGTCAGATCACCGGCTATCCGGTCTTTGATCTGGAGACTTGGCACATGGGGCTCCGGCAATACATCGAAACGCTCGAGGAGGTGATTATCCGTTTCGTGGCACATTATGGCATCAAGGGCGAACGGCTTGAGGGGGCCACGGGTGTCTGGATCGATCCGCATGCGACCGGCCGGGCTCGAAAGATCTGTGCCATTGGGGTAAAGAGCAGTCGTTTTGTCACGATGCACGGCTTTGCGCTGAATATCAACACCAACCTCGACTATTTTTCGCTGATCAATCCGTGCGGCTTTACCGACAAAGGGGCTACTTCATTGGCGCGGGAGCTGGGAGAAGAGCAGGATTTCGATGAAGCCAAACGACTCCTTTCCGAAGAGTTCCGGCGTGTTTTCGGGTGATGGCTCGCCGTGAAATTGCCAATCGCTTGGAAGAAAATGAATTTTTGCCTATATTCGCATGATGGATGGACCTCGGTGTCTCCATTATATATGACTTCTAAAATCTAAAAAACATAGCATGAAATTCAAACGTATTCTCCATATTCCACTCGTTGGCATGGCTGCCTCGTTGTGGTTGGCTTCGGTTCCGATGCCAATGGTTGCCCAAGAACCGGCCGATCTCGTCAATCCGTTTATCGGAGCTTCCACCAATACGGCAAAAGCCGGTGCCAGCCACGGCCTCGGCAAGACCTTTCCCGGTGCGGCTACCCCCTATGGCCTTACCCAGGTGAGTCCGCAGACTATCACCGGAGGTGACAATGGTTCGGGCTACAGTGACGAGCATACTACGATTGAAGGCTTCTCGATGACCCAAATGAGTGGCGTGGGTTGGTATGGCGACCTGGGTAATTTCATGACAATGCCCACAACCGGACCTTTGCAGGTACAGGCAGGTACGGAAGATGGTCGGGTAGGCGGCTGGCGATCGGCTTACGACAAAGCCACAGAGACGGCACGGGCAGGCTATTATGCCGCCACCCTTACGCGTTATGGTATCCGGGCCGAGTGTACCGCCTCGCCTCATTGTGGTTATCTTCGCTTCACCTTCCCTGAAAACCGACAGTCGCGTATTCAGATTGACCTTGCACGGCGCGTGGGCGGCACTGCCGACGAAGAGATGGTTCGTGTGGTGGACGATCACACCATCGAGGGATGGATGCGTTGCACACCCGAAGGGGGCGGCTGGGGAGACGGCAGCGGTCAGGCTCTCTATACCGTCTATTTTCATGCTACCTTCTCGAAACCCTTCACGCATTGTGGTTACTGGACGGCCGATATTTCGGCTACTCAACCCCGACACCGCAACGATGTCATGTCGGAAACCTATCGTGCCATTGTGGCACGGTCGAAATTGGTGAGTGCCGACACCCTGAAGCAACTGCAGGGTACACATATCGGTTTCTTTTCGGAGTTCCCGACAACGGCAGGAGAGCAGGTGGAGATGAAGGTCGGAATATCGTTTGTGGATATCGAAGGGGCCCGACGAAACTACCAAGCCGAAGCCGCCCACATGTCGTTTGCCGAGGCCGAAACGGCTGCCCGTACCCAATGGAATGACGCTTTGGGCAAGATCCGGGTGGAAGGGGGTACGGAAGATGATCGGAAAATATTCTATACGGCACTTTATCACACCATGATCGACCCGCGTCTTTATGCTGATGTCGACGGGCGTTATGTGGGGGGTGACTATAAGATTCATGACACGGGAGGAGCTTTCTCCAAGCGTACGGTGTTCAGTGGGTGGGATGTGTTCCGCAGCCAGTTCCCTTTGTTGACGCTCATCCATCCGAAAGTGGTGACAGACATGCTGGCTTCACTTACCACATTGGCCGGGGAGAGTGGCAAAGGGTACCTCGAACGGTGGGAGTTTCTCAATGCCTATTCGGGTTGTATGATCGGCAATCCTGCCCTATCGGTGCTTGCCGATGCTGCAGCCAAAGGGCTTACGGACGGCTATGATGCCGACAAAGCCTACCAATATGCCGTGGCTACACAACAAATGTTCGGCAACGGGCCACGCGGCTATGCCACCGGCGACAATGGACTGTCGTGTACACTCGAATATGCCTACACCGATTGGTGCCTTGCGCAACTGGCTTTACGGCGTGGAGAAAAGGAGAATGCCGGAACTTTCGAGGAGCGATCGAAGGCTTACCGCAATCTCTTTGACAAGGAACACGGTTGGTTTCGCCCCCGTCGTGACGATAGTGGCGCATGGGAAGAGTGGCCCGCGGAGGGACGTTTGAAACATGGGTACGGCACGGTCGAGAGCAATCCTTTGCAACAGGGGTGGTTTGTGCCTCACGATGTCGATGGCATGGCCGAACTCATGGGAGGTCGCGACAAAGCGTGTGATGATTTGGAAGAAATGTTTGAGAATACACCTGAAAACTATCGCTGGAACAACTATTACAACCATGCCAACGAACCGGTCCATTTCGTCCCGTATCTCTTCAATCGTCTCGGCCGTCCGTGGCTCACGCAGAAGTGGACGCGCCACATCTTGCGGCACGCCTATCAGAATCGAGTCGAAGGGCTCTGTGGCAATGAGGACGTCGGGCAGATGTCGGCCTGGTATGTGCTGACGGCCATCGGGATCCACCAGGCCTGCCCGGGTGATACACGCTACGAAATCACCAGTCCGCTTTTTTCGCAGGTCACCATGCGTGTCATCACTCCTCGGGGCGAGGAACGGAAATTTACCGTCCGAGCCATCAACAACAGCGACGAGAATATCTATATCCGGCGTATTCGTCTCAATGGCAAGCCTTACCACAAGTGCCATATTGACTATGCCGACATTATTGCCGGCGGAACACTCGAGCTCGTCATGGGAAACAAACCTTGTAAAAAGTGGAAAGAATGAGGCGTTGGGCCTGATGAAAGTGTGCTGCAGGCCTCTTTTTCTATCTGCTCTTCGGCGGCTTTATGTCGCCGTCGCCTCGAGGTTTCAGATTCATTATGGGGATGTTTAGAGGTTAAGGTATGGATCTTAGTGTGATAACGAGGAGAAGAATTCTCCCGTCTCTGCCCGTCTTGAGAAAGTTTCATGCGGAGTAAACTGTAGTTTGTTCGGGAACAAACTGTAGTTTACTCCCGAACAAACTTTTAAATGAAGGGTAGCTTTTAGCGCTTTTCTCCTTTATTTACAATCACAAATAGTAGGGACAAGATTTCTGTCGCCGAAGGCATTGTCGACCCGGGCCACATTGATCCAGAATTTGCTGTCGTGCAGCCAGTCGAGAGGAAAGGCTGCCTTGGCGCGCGAGTAGCCGTGGTGCCACTCGTCGGCTGTCACTTCATATTCCGGATGCGGTGCATTCTTCAGCACGTTGTCGCTCTTGTCGGCCGTGCCGTTCTCCACCTCTTCAATCTCTTTCCAGATACATTCCATCACCTCAACGAAGCGGTCAAGCTCGGCCTTGCTTTCACTTTCGGTAGGCTCGATCATCAATGTGCCGTGAACCGGGAAGGAGAGGGTCGGAGCATGGTAGCCGAAGTCCATCAGGCGCTTGGCTATGTCTCCTTCATCGACACCGGATCGCTCTTTCACGGTGCGGCATTCGAGGATCAGTTCATGACCTACGCGGCCGTTTTGGCCACGATAGACAACGCCGTAGGTATCTTTGAAGCGAGCCGCCAGGTAATTGGCGTTCAAGATGGCCGTCTTTGTAGCTTCTGTCAGCCCTTCTGCTCCCAACAATCGGATGTAAGCATAGGTGATCGGCAAGATACCGGCGCTGCCATAAGGAGCAGCCGAGACGGTATTCTGGTCGCTTCCCCAAAGGACGGGATGCTGTGGCAAGAAAGGTACAAGGTGTTCGGCCACGCAGATCGGACCGACACCCGGACCGCCGCCACCGTGAGGCGAAGCGAAGGTCTTGTGAAGGTTCAAATGGCAGACATCGGCGCCGATCGTACCGGGATTGGTCAGGCCCACCTGGGCATTCATGTTGGCTCCGTCCATATAGAATTGGCCGCCGCAGGCATGGACAATCTCGCCCATCTGCCGGATGTCGGCTTCGAAGATACCATGCGTAGAGGGGTAGGTGATCATTGTCGCCGCCAAATGTTCCTTGTTGGCTTCGGCTTTTGCCTTGAAATCTTCCAAATCGATATTGCCCTGTTCGTCACACTTGACCGTCACGGTGGTGAATCCACACTGCACGGCACTGGCCGGGTTTGTACCGTGTGCCGAAGCGGGCAGCAGAACGATGTTGCGGTCTCCTTGGCCTATGCTTTCGAGGTAGGCACGGATCACCCGAAGTCCCGTATATTCGCCGGCTGCACCGGAGTTGGGTTGGAACGTACATCCCTTGAAACCGGTGATTTCACAGAGGTATGCGGCGAGGTTTTCGATCATTTCAGTATATCCCTCGACCTGATCTTCCGGCGCATAGGGGTGGATATTTTGGAATTGTCCCAAGCTAAGCGGCAACATCGAGGCAGCCGGATTCAGCTTCATCGTACATGATCCGAGCGAGATCATCGACTGGGCCAGTGAGATGTCTTTTCTTCCCAAGCGGGTGATGTAGCGCATCAGCTCCGTTTCGGTATGGTATTTCTTGAAAACTTCTTGCTGTAGGAACGAAGAGGTTCGGGCATACCGGCTGTCGAAGTAGCGTTTTGTCGGAATGCTCTCGTTCAGCATGTAATCCTTGCCGGCCGCGCTGGAGAAAATATAGAGC
>CAVJQR010000006.1:20208-37295 GCA_963651605.1 Agathobaculum sp. | reverse complement strand
GCACGTCTCAACGGATTATGTCTTTGACGGATGCGCACACCTCCCCTACAAAGAGGAAGATGAAGCTTGTCCTACTTCCGTTTATGGGAAAAGCAAACGGAAAGGAGAAGAGGCTTTACTCGCAACTTGCGCAGATAGTACTGTCATCGTGCGCACAGCATGGCTCTATTCAGAGTATGGACATAACTTTCTGAAGACTATGCTTCAATTGGGAAACTCCAAAAGCCGGTTAAAGGTAGTGGTCGATCAGATTGGCTCTCCGACATATGCTCAGGATTTGGCGGCGGCATTGCTAGCAATTTTAGATCAAGCAGGGAAAGGAATCTTCTTGCCGGGAATCTATCATTACACGAACGAAGGCGTATGCAGTTGGTATGATTTCGCATTGAAGATCATGGAATTGGCAGAGTTGCCGGCACATGTTCTTCCAATTGAGTCGAAAGATTATCCCTCAAAAGCCAATCGTCCACATTATAGTGTACTGAACAAAAGCAAAATTAAAAGAGACTATCAAGTGGATGTTCCGCATTGGGAGAAGAGCTTGCGCCTTTGCCTCAAACGATTATTGAAAACAGAGTAAATAAAAATATATAAAGAAAAAACAGATGGGTCTATATTCTGCAGAAATACAAAAGAGAAGAACATTTGCCATTATCAGTCACCCGGACGCAGGTAAGACAACCTTGACGGAAAAACTGTTGCTGTTCGGTGGAGCTATCCACGTAGCCGGGGCCGTTAAATCGAACAAAATCAAGAAAACGGCCACCTCCGACTGGATGGAAATCGAGAAGCAACGTGGTATCTCCGTTGCTACTTCCGTCATGGCCTTCGACTATGCCGACCATAAGATCAACATTTTGGACACACCTGGTCACCAGGATTTTGCCGAGGATACATTCCGAACGTTGACAGCCGTCGACAGTGTAATCATCGTTATTGATATTGCCAAAGGCGTAGAGGCGCAGACTCGCAAACTGATGGAGGTGTGCCGTATGCGCAAAACCCCGGTAATCGTGTTCGTAAACAAGATGGACCGCGATGGTAAAGACCCATTCGATTTGCTGGATGAGATCGAAGAAGAGTTGCATATCAAAATCCGTCCATTAAGTTGGCCGATCGATATGGGGCAACGTTTCCGCGGTGTGTACAATATCTTTGAGGAAAAATTGAATCTCTACACGCCAAGCAAACAATATGTAACCGAGAATGTTGAGTTCAAAGACATCAACAGTCCGGAATTGGAAAACTATATTGATGCCTCGCAAGCCGAGAAATTGCGCGCAGACATCGAACTGATCGAAGGCGTTTATCCTGAATTCGACGTCGAAACATACCTTGCCGGTGACGTAGCTCCGGTATTCTTCGGCTCAGCACTGAACAATTTTGGTGTAAAAGAGTTGCTCGATTGTTTTATTCAGATAGCACCTTCGCCGCGTCCGGTCCAAGCAGTAGAGCGTATCGTCGAGCCGGAAGAGGAGGCCTTCAGCGGGTTCATCTTCAAGATCCACGCCAATATGGATCCGAACCACCGAAGTTGTATCGCCTTTGTCAAGATCTGCTCCGGTAAATTCGAGCGTAATGTCAACTACAAACATGTTCGTTTCGACAAGATGATGCGATTCAGCAGCCCAACCGCCTTCATGGCGCAAAAGAAGGAAGTCGTAGACGAAGCTTATGCCGGTGATATTGTCGGCCTGCCCGATACCGGAAATTTCAAGATCGGCGACACATTGACAGCAGGAGAAGCTCTTCATTTCAAGGGATTACCAAGCTTCTCCCCTGAGATGTTCAAATACATTGAGAACGCAGATCCGATGAAAGCAAAACAATTGAACAAAGGTATCGAGCAATTGATGGACGAAGGTGTTGCCCAGTTGTTCATCAACCAGTTCAATGGTCGGAAGATTATCGGCACGGTTGGCCAGTTGCAGTTCGAGGTTATCCAGTACCGTCTGCTTCATGAATACGGTGCGCAATGCCGTTGGGAGCCACTAAGCTTATACAAAGCCTGCTGGATTGAGAGCGACAACGCCACGATGTTGGAAAACTTCAAGAAGCGTAAAGCCCAATATATGGCTCTCGACAAAGACGGTCGCGACGTCTACCTGGCCGACTCCGGTTATGTGCTCATGATGGCGCAACAAGATTTTCCTGATATCAAGTTCCATTTCACATCAGAATTCTAATTATGCGTACGACTATTGCCTCGATCATCGGATGTTGCCTGATGCTTTTTTCAGCAAGTTGTAGTAAAACGGTCAAAACTTATTACACGTTTACCGGCAAACTACACACCCCTTATCATATCAAGTATGAAGCAGATCGTCCATTGGATGATGAAATCAAGAAAGAATTGGATCGGTTCTATTACCTTTTCAATGCTTTCGATTCAACATCGGTCATCTCACAAATTAACCAAAATCGGCTGACGGAGGTAGAGGACTCCACATTCCGGTCACTTTTTCGCACGGCAATGCTGATTTCAGCCTATACAGACGGAGCCTATGATATCACATGTGCTCCGCTGATCAACCTTTGGGGTTTCGGATTTGATAAGAAAGACACGGTAACACCCGAACGAATCGACAGCGTGAAACAGTTTATCGGCTATCGGAAAATCCATTTAGAGCAAGGCAAAATTACCAAAGATGATCCGCGCTTGATCCTAAACTGCTCTTCCATTGCCGACGGAACAGTCTGCGATATGGTAGCAGATCTCTTCGACAAGAAAGGAATTGAGAACTATATGGTCGAGTTCGGTGGTGAGATTGTCAGCAAAGGTATCAACCAACGCGGCGAACATTGGAAATTGGGCATCTCACGCCCGGTCGATGATGCCGGTGGAATCAGCCAAGAATTGACAGCGACCATCAGCTTATGGCCCGAAGGACTATCGCCTAAAGAGGCAAAAAACAACGGGCGGCGTGGCATGGCTACCTCTGGCAATTACCGAAATTTCTACGTCAAAGACGGCAAGAAATATGCCCATACTATCGACCCTCGTGAAGGATGTCCCGTACAACGAGAGGTACTAAGCGCAACGATCATTGCGCCAACCGCCATGTTGGCCGATGCTTGTGCCACCGCTTGCATGGTTATTGGTGTTGATGGTGCAGCAAAACTCAAGCAAAAACTACCCGAGATCGAGTATTTCTTGATCTGTTCAGGCGATTCCGCCCAATTCAAATACATTGAATCATCCGGCTTTGCCAAGTATCGTCTCTCTTTGGCGGAATAGTTCAGCAACTCTAAACGGGTTCTATATTATACGAGAAGAGCATGAATAGCCATTATACTACTCATGCTCTCCTTTTTTATGGCCGTATCCTTCTCTCTCCGCCCACTTTGTTGTGGTTAGTAGAGGAGAATCCATCCCTTACAACACGGCGTCTTGAATCTGCTTCTTCAAGCCCGAGCAAGCTTTCTTTTGGATCATATAATCGGAATCGAGTGTTAATCCGGCCTTGTCCAAGCAACGCTCGTAGTCTATTTCACACGTTGTTTCCACGTAGCGGCGCATCTCTGTCAGAGGAGAGCCTGCCACTTCCGCACATACTTGCCAGAACTCTTCTTCCGTGAAGCCACGTTGTTTCTCCTGATAGTATGTCTTGTAGAGTGCCCGCATGACGTCATCCAAGCTCTTTTTATTCTGCGTCAGATCACGGATTTCGATATCCATCAACAATCCCAAAACCGGCCCTTTGATATAATATGAGACGCGCGTATCATTACCATTCGCATTGCGATTGAAGAAGTTCAGCCAAATATCGTAGCTGCTTTGGCGCAAACTCATATGTTTATGGCCATTGTTTTTCTCGGTTGTCTGAATAAATTCGCTCAAAGCCGTCCGGACTTCATCGCTGTTCATCAGTCCGGCCCGACGCAAGATGGCTGTTTCATAGTAGACCGTAAAGCCCTCTGAGATCCAAAGAGAAGGGGTCAATACTTCTCGGTCGTAATCGAACGGGCCCAACTCTATCGGTCGGATGGCTTTTACGTTATACAAGTGGAAATACTCATGCGTCACAAACGACAGAAAACCAAGGTAGGCAGCCCTATCTTTGAAGAGGAACGAGCCATCCGTAAAGCAAGCTTGCGAATTATGATGCTCCAATCCGCCGCCGCCTTTGCCCATCAGAATGAAGCTATAGTGCTGATACGGCACCTCATTGCCCATGAGTTTGGTCACCGACTGAATCATCTTCTTCACATCTTCCACAAAGGTTGTCTTCTCTACCCCCTCCGGCGTTTCCAAAGCGATTTCGTATGAGCGGCCATCCAATTCAAATGGCAGCAGCTTTTGGTTGCCTAAATAGATCGGACTGTCGTAGAGACAATCGGCATCGGAAGCCATATAAGTGTTCGTTTTTCCCTTGACAGGATCCAATCCTGTAGAGATATTCTTCCAACCGGCTGCCGGTTGCAATTCCACTTCGACGGGTAATTCTTTATGGCCATCGATATGCATGAAGACGCCATTCGGTGCAATAAAAGCCTTTTCCGGCTTCACCATACACTCGGCCACGCTCTGCTCGTTGGCAAAAATACGATAGGTGACCTTCACCTCGTTCACTCCTTTGTGGCGAACCAACCAGCCGTTTTTCCCTTGCTTCTCCCAAGTCAGGGCCGTTCCTTGCGCATCTGTTGCCGCAAAATCAACCAAATTCTTCGGATAGTCTACAATCAGATAGTAACCCGGTGCCCATACCGGCATCTTCAACAGCGTCTGATCGCCCTGCAACTGCGAAGCCGTAAGCTCCACGTTGATGTATTGCTCCTCCGGCGTAAACGAGACGCGGTAGAAGAGATCCGCTGCTTTTGCAGAAAAGACACACAAGCAGCAGAGAAATGCAACAATTAATCGTTTCATATAAATCTGTTTTTATTTTGTTTTTACATCTTTCCATGCCGGAGGATTCACGCCCATCAGATGACGGACAAAGAAATCATACCGTTTGTGTTCGCCAAACTCCTCTCCCATCGTATGGTGAGCCCCCGGAATCACGACCAGTTCAAAGTCTTTATCGGCCTTGATCAGGGCATTGACAACCTGCATCGTAGAAGAAGGATCGACATTGTCGTCCATTTCACCGACCACCAACATCAGCGGACGCTCCAACAAATGTGCATTTTCGACGTTCGAACACTCTTTGTATGAGTCGTCTACAGGATATCCCATCCATAATTCGTTCCACCAGATCTTGTCCATGCGGTTGTCGTGGCAACCACAAGCGGAGTAAGCCGCCTTATAAAACTCCGGGTGAAACAATACTGCCGTGGTAGACTCCTGACCGCCGGCCGAACAACCATAGATACCGACGCGGTCAATATCCATATAGGGATACTTCTCAGCAGCCGCTTTGATCCAGGCGATGTGATCAGGCAGTCCGGCATCTTTCAAATTCTTATAGCAAACCTCCTCAAATTCTTTCGAGCGGAAAGAGGTTGTCATACCATCCACCTGCACCACGATGAAGCCCAGCTCGGCCAACGAAGTCATTGTCCAATTATAAGATCCGAAGCTTTTCGGCACATACTGATCGCCGGGGCCCGAGTAAATATATTCGATAATCGGATATTTCTTTGCCGGATCGAAGTTTGTCGGGCGATAGATGATACCCCACATATCGGTTTTGCCGTCTCTTCCTTTGGCCGTGAACACCTCGGGGGCTTTCCATCCGTTGGCTACGATCTTCGAAATGTCTGCTTTCTCCAATTGCATGCAAACCTTCCCGTCTTTTGCACTGCGCAAAAGTGCCACCGGGGCCTGGTCCACTTTCGAATAGACATCAACCATGTATTGATAATCGGGAGAGTACCATACGCGGTGCATACCCTCTTCCGGCGTCAACTCCTTCAATCCTTTGCCATCGAAGCCGATGCGGTAGAAATGAATCAGGTAAGGATCTTCGTCTTTATTCATGCCATTGGCCGAAAAATAGATCTGTTTGTTGGCTTCATCCACATACTGTACGTCGCGAACATACCACTCGCCTTTTGTGATTTGGCAAATAGGCTTCGCGGTGGCGCGATCATACAGATAAAGATGATTGTAATTGTCGCGCTCGCTTGTCCACAAAATGTGCTTTCCATCCTTCAGATAGTTGCGGTAAATGCGTGCATAGTTCACGTATTTCTTCTCTTTTTCTTCGATCAATGTACGGACGTCACCCGTTTCGGCCGACATCTCCAGCACGCGGTATACCTTGTGGCCACGCTCATTGTATTCGAAGGTGATACCCTTGCTGTCGTCGTTCCAAATCGGAGCTGAAATCTCATATTGATGCGCAAAGAGATCGATCGAAGGAATCAACGCCTTGCCTTTTTCCACATCAAACACACACGGCACTTTGAATGTCAACTCATCGCCCGGTTTGGCATATTCTTGTTTGTGCAAGATCGGCTGCAGTTGTGTTGCTGGCGACGATTCCACATAATATACATAGCGTTTTTCGATCGGGCGAATGCGGCAAGAAGCCACCTTCTTCCCGTCAGGCGACCATGTAATGAACGATGAATAGTAGTTGCTCAACGTACCGTCGTTGCTCAACTGTCTCTCTTTTCCAGTAGCCACCTCTTTGACATAGACATTGTCGTTCTTGATAAATGCCACCCATTTTCCATCGGGCGATGGTACCGGGTCAGCCCCTTTCTCATCGTCTACCTCCATCCAATGGCGCTCTTTCGGCCGTGGTGGCACCTGTCCATCGTCAGTCAAACGGTTACGGGCTATATCAAAACACCATTTCTTGTCGTTGAAATTGAAAAAAAGAGTATCCAATCCGTTGCTTACACGGCACTCTCGGATCGGAAGTTGCTTCTCGTCTATTGTCTTTCCGCTCTGCTCTGCCAGAGCCGTAGCCAATTTCTTTTGGTCGAACAATGCCGTGCGTTGCTGTTTCTTGGCATCCACCTTGACATATTCTGCGCCGTCGGGCGTATTCCGAATGTACCAAAAAGCATTCCCCCGTTCGGTCCAAGTCGGAACTACTTGGCTGTAATACACCTGTTTAGCACTGAACGTATTGCGCACCGCATACGCCCTGTTGTAGTCTTCCACGGTACCCTGACCGAAAGCATAACCGCTCAACAGAAGTGCTATTCCACTTAATAAACATTTATTCATATCAGTATGTTATAGTTTTTTCGTTTCTTTTTCACAAAGGTATATTATTTTTTGTTAGAAAGAAACAGCTTTTTGCCCCTCATTTGTCATGAATTTTCATTCAGACATTTCAACATGAAAACAAAACCGATGCAGAGAGCCCAAATCAATCATCGGCAATTCCCTCCCAATTTATGCCGAGTTTTGAAAAAATATCACCCGAATGAACTGCAGTTTTATACGGAGAAAACTCGAGTTCATTCGGTACAAAACTGCAGTACAGCACGGAGAAAACTCGAGTTCTGTATCCATGAACATTTATTCAGAACTGCAATCTTCCCGACAATGTTCCTCTCCTTTCGATTATTTGTTTTCCACTATTGAGAAAAAGGCTGCTCGGAGAGCTAAGAACGCTATTGCACAGCTGAAATTTTATTTCTAATATTGCAGAAACTAATCATTATATCATGAAAAAAACTTGGCTATTCATCTGCGCCCTTCTATTCCCATTGTTGGCAACGGGACAGAACAGATTGCCCGATTGGGCATTGGGCGGCTTCGTACGTCCTGACGGTGCCAATCCGATCATTACCCCTAACCCCTCCTCCACCTTCCAATGCCCGATGCGAGGTACTGCCGTCGGATGGGAAGAGAGTGACGTATTCAATCCGGCAGCAACGCTCAAGGATGGGAAGATTTGCATCTTATATCGTGCGGAAGACAACTCGGCTCAGGGCATTGGCAAACGCACGTCACGCATCGGTTTGGCCGAATCCACCGATGGAATTCATGTCGTACGTCATGCTGCACCGGTGATGTATCCGGCCGACGACAACATGAAGAAATATGAGTGGCCGGGAGGTTGTGAAGATCCGCGCGTTACCATGACTGAGGACGGTCTTTACGTAATGGCTTATACTTCGTGGAATCGAGATGTGCCACGCCTCTCCATTGCCACCTCGCGCGACCTACTCCATTGGGAGAAGCACGGACCCGCTTTTGCCAAAGCCTACGACGGTCGTTTCAAAGACATGGCCTGTAAGTCAGGATCGATGGTGACACGCATTCAAGACGGCAAGCTGGTGCTGACCAAAATCGACGGCAAATATTTCATGTATTGGGGCGAAAATATGGTGGCAGCCGCTACTTCCGACAATTTAGTCGATTGGACTCCGATACTCGACGAGAAGAACGAGTTGGCAGCCGTGGTTCGTCCGCGCCCGAACTTCTTCGACAGCGCTTTGACAGAATGCGGCCCTCCGGCTGTCCTCACCGACAAAGGGATCGTGTTGCTCTATAACGGCAAAAACTCGACCGACGAGAAATTGTGCGACAAACGATATACGGCCGGAGCCTACTGTGCAGGCCAACTCTTGATGGATGCCCATCAACCGATGAAAGCCATCGGCCGCTTGGATATTCCATTCTTCCGCCCGATGGCATCGTTCGAGAAAAGCGGACAATATGTTGACGGTACAGTCTTCCTCGAAGGCTTGGTACTTTACAAAGGGAAATGGTATCTGTACTATGGTTGCGCCGATTCGCAAGTAGGAGTAGCCATATACGACCCGGCAAAAACAACACCAGGCGATTGAGTTCGAAGTAAGACCCACTAAGAAAAAGGCGATGACTTCTTCGGAAGACATCGCCTTAACATAACCAATTAATTATATATCATAGTTTTGTATGCTTAATGCACCACCCAACTCTTTGTCGCCAAGTCGTAAGTGATGAGATAGATGGCATTTGTCGTCAACGAGCGTTGCGCCTCAGTGCCGCTATCCGTTTTCGGATAGGTTCCCGAGCTTGCCTGCTGTTCACCATCTGTATTGGTGACCTCGAGCTGATAAGTAAACACTTTATTGCCCTCGGGCAAGTCGAAATAGACCGTCTCGCCACTGTCGAGTGTCTTGGCTGATTCGCCAACCGTCACGGTAAAGGTATGCGAAGTGAACCAAGTATTAATGCTTTCAGGCAAGGACACTGCCACACCGAAGTTGCGCATCTGCATCGTGATCGTGCCCTCGTTGGTGGTCTTCCCCTCCTCGATCGTAAACGAATCACTGTATTCATAGCGCGGCCCGCTGTTCTTGTCGTCCGCCCTGGCGGCATCGCTATAGATATTCAACGTATAGTCGCCCGGCTCAAGCTTAATCTTTGCCTCCACTTCTGTCGAGAGTTTGTTGTATACCGAGGTACCCTCTTTCAAAATCTCCACATGAATGTCCGTGTTCGGCATCTCATACGCTTTCGTATAGATTATATTTGTCGAAGCATTCTCGACAGCAATCCCCATCGAAAGGTAGCCTTGCCCCTCATCGTTCGGCAACTCTTCCTCGCTACATGCCATCAAGAAGAGCGCCATCACGCTTATACATCCTCTATATATCTTGCTCTGTTTCATATCATTTGTCGTAAATTAATGAGATGTCGTCGATCTTCAACACACTACCCATGTGAACAGTCCAATTGCCGATCGTCGGATAGTTGATAGTTGTTCCCATCTCAAAATCACTCTTACTAAGTGAAGTTTTGTTCGAAGCCAAGAAGCTAACCTTAATAGTTGTCGCTTTCTTGTTGGTTTGGATATTGCTCAAATCAATCGTTGCCTTGTTATAACCTGAGTCTTCTGTTGATGAAGAAGCCGGTTCATAAATACCACTGGCCACTATATCTTCACCATTCAACAAAGTAACTTCTACCTTGAAAGCATCTGTACTATATGGTTTGTATTTATAATAAAATGAAAGAGCAGAAGGACGAGAACTAAATGCATGACCTTGACCTCCACTATACGAACCGATGAAAAGATTTCCGACCATGGCCCCACCCATGTATGTACCTGATGTATTAGCATATCCACTACCGCAACCTGAAAGATAGATAAGAGCGGCCTTTGAACCTCCATGAACATCCTCCGTATAACTTACACATGAGGCAAAACATCCTTCATACCATATACCCAAAGCATATGTTCCACCTTGCGCTTGGTCGTTGTTGGTATCCCACCAAGAAGAAGATGCCTGCCCTTGATTATATGGATGGAATGTATAATATGTTTTATCTTTAAAAGGCCATGTTCCTGACTTCTTTTTGCTTTCAATATACCACTCTTCCATATCTGAATTAGGCAACTGAGTCGGCTCTTCCAAAGTTGCGGTTGCTTCAGCTATTGAGGGGATAACACCACGATAAAGGGCTCTTACTTTATAGCTTTTAGTAGTAATTTCTGAAGCAGCAGCACTGAATTGCTGAAGACGACCTTTTACATTGGCACGAGATGTACACTCTTTCCACTCCGATCCGTCGTAGTATTGATAGACGAGGTTCGCAGCAATCTTCGCTTTGTCCGCTTTGCTTCCTTCAGGGAGTGTGAACTCGTTGACAGTAAACTCGCGGGACCAACAATTGACTTCGTCCACTGCAATGGAAATGTTCGGATTCTCGCACGTCAATGTATACAAACGAGACGTTTGGTCGTCTTCACTGCTCCATCGGTTGTTGGCTTTCACATCCAATTCGATGGTGTTGACTGTCACCGTTCCGTTGTTGGTCTGCAGACGATTCACGACAGAGGTGAAATCCAAACTGCCGTTCGTTGTTCCGATCTCCGGCAAGGTAATACCCAAAACTTCTTCTACGGTAGCCTTATCAGTAGCCTCTGAAAGGAGATATTCCTTCTCGTTCAAGCTGGAGAATTGCTCATCTGTAAAGCCAAACTTCATCTTCAAATCCTGCAAGGCGCTGGCCGTATTCAGTTTGATGGTTGCATTGGAAACGCTTTCCGTCTCAACAATCGAGATAGCATTGTTCGTAAAAGTAGAAGAGGCCTCCAACTTTGGTTTGGATAGCCATTCCAAAGGAATCGTTTCACTGATATCTACTTTCGAAACTTCGACCTTCTCAACAACAACCTTCAGGCCCGCATCCACTTTGGCCATCGACAAGGTTAATTTGAGGTTCGTGCCCGCTGAAAAGTTAGCCGGATCATTGAACTTATCGTTCGTCAATTCGTATTTATACTCCGTTCCGCCCTCTTTCAAGATACCGATAAATGTGTACTTCGGCATGGTACCTGCTTGATAATATGCACTCTTGCCGTTCTTCGTTACGTTGACGTTCGTGCTGTAACTATGCGAATTATCCGTATCAACGGCTACTTGAACATAGTAATCGGCGAAGTCTTCGTCGAAGCTCTGCCCCGAAGTGCTATTATTAAACATGACAGACGTCAAAGCATTGGCCACCTTACAGGGGATCTGCACCGTCGTCTTTTGGCCTTCCGTTACCGAACCTTCAGCCTCACCCAAGTAATAGGGCTTGTCTAATGCCAAGACAGGATTCGATCCGCACTCGGCAGTCAAGGCATAAGAGCCGGCAGGTGTGTTGATAAACAACCCATCTTTGTAGCTGCCACTGTACTTGACAACGCCGGTTGCTTGGTCAACAACCTTCAGTTTGAATTGTGTTTTATAGGGTTCTCCCAACTCTTCTGGTGTAGACTTGGTAGTCACTTCCACATCGTTCGCCAACGACACGAAGAAGCCGGTCTCCCCTATGTTGTTTTCTTCTTCATTTTGGCACCCAACCAAAAGGAGAAGTCCCATCATAAAGCTGAAAATTATCTGTTTGTTCATCATCTTTTATTCGTAAACTAATTCCATTTCATCCAACCATAATGTACTTCCTTCGCCACCGATGAAGTAATCGCCATATTTGCTGGCTGAAGCCACAATGACAATCATTGTCGGAGTGCGGTCGGTCGCCCTATACTCTAACGGAATGGTCAGCTCTCGATATTCCGAAGTCGTGTATCCTTGTGTATATTGACCATAGGCAATGATATTCTTATCGTTGGGGTCAAACAACTGACGCACCGACGGGCGGGTACGAATCACATATTTTTCACTCTTGTCGGAGAGCGCAATATAAATCTGACATGAGTCGGGCCGTCCCCTTAATGCCTCCAATGCACCGGGCGAATCGCCAATACGGTTGATGGTGGCCGAGGTATATTTATAATGCAACTTCAATGCAGTAGGGAAAGATGAGAAGGATCGGCCCAATCGTAAGATACCATTCGTTCCATCCAACTCGAAATCGCCCGTAAAGATATTGCCTGCACCTAATTTGATGACAGCATTCTTCGACTCCAACAAGGCAGCTTTACCTTTCACACTTTCAGTCGTCGGAGTGGTAATATTCCCAATGAAGGCCGCCGATCCTCCGTTACCCGTTCCCCAAAAAGAGGAGGCTCCAGAGGCCCATGGATTCCATTGTTTCCCTTCTTGCGACCAATCATCCATACTACCATTCTCTAAGGCAACGGATTTAACCGTGCTAAAAGAATTTTCTGCTCCGGCCGTGCCGTCAACACTTACACGATAGAGGTAAGACGTGCCGGGTGTCAATCCTTTGATGGTAGCCGTATAGGAAGAACCTTTCACGGTCACGTCGGAAGCAGACAAGGTTATCCAACTGCTTTCGCTCTGTTTTTTGTATTCGATGACCGGAGTTTTTCCGCTTTGAATAGAGCCCTTCAAATTAGCTTGCGTACACATCGGGAAGATGCTCGACTCGCCAGTGTCGGAACCTTCCTTATGATAGATAAAGACTGTCCATTTCAGGGCCGTTTCCTCCCATGAACGGGAGACATAGAATGTTTGATAGTTAGAAAAATCCTTTACTTTCAAGGGATCAGGTTCCACGCTTCCAAACTTTCCGCCCAAGTTCATCTCGGTAACATTGATGTTTTTCAGATTTTGATCGGATGCCACATAGATAATAACGTTACGACTATTCTCATCAATGATTGGATCGCCAATTTGGCCTGAGACATTAATGTCGCGTTGAACGATTTGTGAGACGGAAACCTTCCAGACATAATCCTGATAGGTATGCAACGTAAAGTTCACATCCTTACTAAAATCGATCCGTGTATTCGCGGTTGTCGATATACTATCCAAAGAAGCAAATCCTTCTCTCGGGAAATTTTTGTAGCTCACACAAGCCGTTGAGTCGGGAGTCAATGCGGCATTGTCCGAAACTTTCAAGCGGGTGATCTTCAATTTAGAGATATCAACAGAATCATTGACGTACAAATGAACCGTGCGCTCGCTCTTGTTGATCTCGGCCGATTGGAAATCTTCAGAGGATTCGCCGCGTTGTCCCTCTACCTCTATGCTCTCGATCACGGCTTCAACAATCGGATAAGGAACATCATTTTCAATGGCACATGACGCAATGCCACAGAATCCTGCGCCACAAATCAAGGCCACTTTCAATTGTTTCCTTATGTTATTCATCATATTATCCATATTCTTTGTTTAGAGATAGAACGTCATTCCGATATTGATGGAGAAAAGATTGATCTTAAAGTTGCCGGAAGAGGTACGATAATGCCCTTCCTCTACCTGGTTCGTCTGTTGATCTACCCATTTGAAGTCGAATCCCATCACGCCAACGGAGACCTCAACCGCCGACCAATCCGTGATAAATGCTGTCATGCCCGGAGCAAAACCAATCTGCAAATGATTGGTCGTCTGATAAGTACCGTCATAAGTGGTACCGGTACCCGTCGAATTCTTTCCTGTACCATAGCCATACGTCAATCGAGCCTCGTTGAACAATCCAAAAATCTTGCTCTTTCCGATCGGCATATAGGTGCGAATGAAGCCGGAAGCCTGGTATTTATGCTCCAAATAGTAGATATTATCCAGGCTGATATTGAAGTCTTCACCCAAGTTCAACTCGAAGTTTTTCAAATCCAAATAGTCGCGATTGTAGGTAAAGCGGAAGCCGGCAGCAACATTGTTGCGGAAGAAATAGCCGACATAAGGGCTCACACTGAAGTCATACCCATTACCTTCCACATTCTTCAACACCAAAAAGTTCAAGTTTCCCTCGTCATGTTCCGTATAAGAAACCGAACCTCCGGCCATCCATGTCCCTTTCGGAATAAAAACGGCTTTTTGGACATCGCGATCAATACGCGCGATCGCTTTATCTCCTCGTTGCGCTTGCGCACATCCTATTGTTACCGCCAGAAGCAGTAGTACAGCAAATATTTTTCTTCTCATCATAAATATCGAATGAACCGAGAAGGACGTTTCGCCCTTCCCGGTCAATTTATTTCGTTTCTATCTATTACCACATCGTTGGCGTGTCGCCATACAACAATTCGAAGTCATCCAAATACAAGGTACTTCCTTTGCCTCCTGTGAAATAATCGCCATACTTGCTCGAACTACATACGATAATCAAGTAAGAAGGCTTGTCGGTTATATTCTTGTACTTCAGATTGATGGTAAACTCTTTCCAGTTGCCGTTCGTATTGACGCAATCCGAAGCGGGGAGTTCGCCGTATGCAATGATATTGTCATCGTTCGCAAAGTTAATAAAAGTGGAGGCATCCGTATTGTCTACCGTATATTTCTTTTTCGACAATGCAATATAAATCGAGCAAATATCCATGTCGCCTTTCGAAATGGTACCACTCGGTTGGTTACTGCCAACATTATCAATAGCTACAGGAGCATACTGATAGTAGCCATGGAAAGCTGTCGGACGAGATGTAAAAGCTTGACCAAAATCAATCTTTGCGCCATTGATTCCTTGCAAAGAGTTGAATCGTCCATAATAGAGGCTGGCTGCAGCAAATTTGACTACCGCATATTGAGACTCCAATTTGGCCGAATAGTTTCCTCCATGTTTCACATTAGCATCACCCGTTGTTGGATTGTATCCGAATTTTCCGCCGCCGGGGTTACTGGTATCCCACATATAATTGCCCGCACTAAACACAGAACTCGAGGCTGCATACCAAATTTTATCGTTTTTATACCAATCTTCGAAGCCGGCATTCTGCAAAGCCAAGATCGTTTCTGTCGTAAATGTTCCGGCCTTTCCGATTGTTTCTGAAACATCTCCCGTGGTGGCAACCAACTGATATTCGTAGGTTGTTCCGGCAGTCAGACCTATAATCTTATCCGTTGTATAGCCCTTGCCGGCAGTGTTTGCAGCAAGATCGATCCAATTCTCGTCTCCTTGTTTGCGATATTGGAACTTGAATGTCATTTCTGCCGTCGTACCGCTCAGGTCGGTTGCCGTCAAGTATGCAAAATTACTCCATGCATTGGCAGACAACGTACAGTCTTTTTCCAATTTTCCGATGGTGAATGTGTATTCATACTTATTGGTTGTAGGGTCTACCTTGACGGTTACGTTACCCGTTCCCGACTCTGCCATCTTATAATTCAAGATGTAATGATCGCGCGCTTTCACATCGGCAAACTCTTTGGTCAAGGTATTTGACCCTTTCGTTTCGCTCACTACGGTAATAGCTGCCGTCAGTTTTCCAACGGGGAAATAAGCAGAGCGTGTTTCCGTTGTTGGGAAAGGCATCGTATTAACCGTAGCAGCCACGCTTTTGAAAGCAGCTATCAAGTCCGCGTCGTAGTTGATTGTCACCTTTACATTGGCCAATGTACAAACCAACTTGACACTTTCGCTTTGTCCATTCTCGATCGTCACCACTTGTGAAGCGGTATAATAAGGAGCTTCCCAAGCCGCTTCGCTACCATCGAATCCGGAGGAAGAGGCTTTAATCGTATATGAACCGATTGGCAATTCCAATGCTGTGCCTTTCCAATCCTCCCAATTATCGGTTTGTTTGACAACTACATTCTTGGCATTGATGATTTGGATGCCAATTTGTTTGCCCGTATAACCTTCAGCCGGAGCTTTGGTTTCAGTCGAAGCATCACGTCCAACCGACAAACTCAAGTAACCAACAGGGTTCAACTCCTTTTCATCTGATTGACATGAGAGAAGAAGTAGGCATAACATCCATATTGAAAGACTGACTAACTTTTTCATTTTTCATTCCTCCATCAATTAGTTAATAATAACTGACAATGAAGCGGTTACCGACTTTCCATTGGCATCAGTCACAGTAATGTCAAACACATGGCCCGTCGAGTTAGTTGTACCATAACCACCCATCATAGAGATAAACTTCGCAATATCCAAAGAATAGCTCTTATCTCCCGCTTTAGGAAGCGGATTCAACACCTCTATCAAAATTCCATCCATTTCATCATTTGAATCCAATGTCAACAAATCTTTACCGGTATCCAATCCTAATGGCTCCAAGGCTCCTGCAAATCCTTCATTTCCGCCAGTAATTTTCACTACCAACGATTTCAAACCTGCCGTTGCTGCAATATTAACATTGGCTACACTCGGCGCTCCTGAAATGGTGTTACTTACAGCATCATAAGTGCAAGTGATGGGTGTCGTCAAATAATCGCTCGTAATGGTCGGGCCATCCGATGGTTCGGGATCCGGTTCCGGATCAGGATCAGTGTTACCGCCATCATCAGGAGTGACATCAATCTCCACATTGTCCGTTGATTCTGCAAATTCGACATCCACTTTGATATCAATGCCACTGATACCCGGAATGATAACATCCTCGTTGATGTTCATCTTGATGGTAAGATCGTCGGCTGCGCCCCAATATTCGGAAGAACTGCCCGAAGGTTTCGTGATATTACGGCTCTCCGATACGTTCGTCCCATCTATTTTCGTACCCGTAACGGTGACAATCAGCTTTGATGTATTCTCTGCGATCACCAAATATTTTGGCTGCGGAGTGCCCGGATTATCCTTTGTTCCTGTATAAGAGATAATGTTATCGCTACCGTCAGTGATGGAGATCGCCCAATTATTCATATTGGCCAAGAACATACTTTCGTATGCTACACAGATCTTGGTGTTTTGCATCTTACACAATACTTCGGCAGAAGAGGTTACTCCTTTGAGAATTGTCAAGTAAGTCTCGCCACTGAAGTAAGGTTCGTCCATCAACGCCTTCAATTCGCCCGGCGTATGAGACTCGACTTTATAGTTACCGACCGGCATATCAATGGCACCTGTATTTTGCAAAGTCGTATATGAATCGAACGATTTTATGTAGGAT
>CAVJQR010000006.1:7319-20198 GCA_963651605.1 Agathobaculum sp. | reverse complement strand
GGATCCACCTTACCAACGGTACCTGTTCCTTCATCGGAAGCCGCTTTCGTCAGTTGATTTTTCTTGGCATCAACGGCAACGGTCAGTTCCAAATAGCCGACATCCGATGTCTTGCTACCTCCTTTTATTTCGTCTTTCATTTCGCAAGAGGAGAAACCCGCCAGAGCGATTAACCCCATTGCTATCGTATTGATAATTTTCATATGCTTTCTTTTTCTTCGATTCTACTAAAAAACTTACTTCCAATCTGAAGGAATTTCAATATCTACCGGGATGTCGTTCGTACTCTCATCGATACTGATTTCGATGCCGATGCTACCCGATTTCACAACAGGTTTCACATTGATTGTCAAAGCTTGCTTCGGACTCAACGTATAGGTCTTGTCGATGGTCGACGTCTTACCGCTTGTATTGGTCAAGTTGATGGTCGCCTTGACAGATTCTTTCTCGTCTACCTTCAGATAGACAGCATCCTCTTGTGCTTTCTTCCAAGTGTAAGTTGTTTCGCCCATCGCCTTTGTCTCGAATACTACGGAGTAGTCTGAAAAATAGGTTGCCATACTGCTGTCAAATACCACTTTAACGCGAGCGCATACTGGTTTGCAAGTCACTTCGACGGTCTCAAAATCATTGTTGACGCTGAATGATTGCTCGCCATACACATACATAGTTGAGGTAGAAGCCGCCTTGTCTTCACCCTTGAACGCTTTCAATGTATAAGCGCCATTGCCCAAACGAAGTCTTTTCAGCTCGTCGGCATTGATTTCGCTGACCAGTTCTTGGTAAGTTAGATCCTTCACCGGCGAACTGATACCATCTTTGTAGATTTGGACTTGATAATCGCTTGTCTCTTTGTAGTCCGCCTCATTTACGGCTTTGGTGGATTGGAATCCGCCATCCGTTTTCAAAGTTAAAGTTATGCCACCCACTCCGGAATTCATTTCCGGTTCAGAGTCTGAGATGCAGGAGCTGAACAAGCTGCTACACGTCAGGGCACATAATGTAAACATTAAGTTCCTCTTTTTCATTTTATTCCTTTATATTTTATAGTCTTTTTTATTCGTTTGCAAAGTAACAACATATGAATTATCTACACAAGGTCTAATTTGCGAATAAATCGTTCCATTTTTTAGATAATTGCATAAAATCAAGAAAAAGAACCTCTTTTTTTGGTCAAATTATGGTATTGATCAAGATGCAGAACGCTCTGTAGCCTTTTTCCGTATGGCTATTATCCATTGATTCGTTGTCTGCTCTGAAAAAGAGACAACGGCTGAGGTTTGGGTTGAAAAAAAGAGAGGATACCCCGATGATGGGGCTACCCTCTCTTGATAATTATGAAACAAAAAATACTTATTCTGTCATCGAACGGATCACTGCCTGGTTAGCGGCCTTGATCTTTGCTTCGTTGATTTTGATCACTTTTCGGTCGTATGTCATCAAACCATTGACTTCGCCTTCGACGTCTGTGGTCTGTGTGTAGACAGCAGCCGAGAATCCACGTTTAACAAGTGGCTTCAACTCGTCAGCATACTTCACATATTGTGCCGTAACCTCATCACTGTTTTTGAATTGGACATAGCCCCAATTGCGCTTGTTCCACCACAAATGATTCTCCAACGGAAGACCGATGCCGCCATATTCGCCCAATACATTGACGCGCAGAGGATCAAAGAGATACATCTCAGGACCGGGATAATGGTGCAAGTCCAAGATCGAGCCGCAAGCACGATAGTTTCCACCACTGGCCGGGTTGACAATGCGGGACGGGTCATACGCTTCGGTCCATGCCGTTACTTTCTCCGTCTCGAACTGGCCCCATGCTTCGTTGAATGGTACCCATACCACGACCGACGGGTTGGAGATACAAAAATCGACGATCTCTTTCCATTCGTTGTAGAAATTGCTGATGGATTCGGCCGTACGATCCTTGTCCGTACCACCATTGTATTTATGGTCTTCCCAACGGTTGCCCATATCGCCACTCGGCATATCCTGCCATACGAGGATTCCCTCTTTATCGCAATGATAATACCAGCGGGCCGGCTCCACTTTCACGTGTTTGCGGATCATATTGAAACCCCACTCTTTTGTCTTCTTGATGTCGTAAAGCAAAGCCTCATCGGTCGGAGCGGTGTAAAGGCCATCCGGCCACCATCCCTGATCGAGCGGACCATAATGAAACAATGGTTTATTGTTCAAGCACATACGCATGATGCCGTTCTGATCTTTCATGGTCGAAATCTTACGGAAAGCGGTGTATGATTTGACTTGATCCACTACTTTTCCGTTTTGGCTCAGCGTGATCTGCATATCATACAAGTAGGGAGTTTCGGGGCTCCACAAGGTCGGATTGCTGAGGCCCAAGCGAAGTGCTTCACCTTGGATACCCTTTACGGATGCAACCACTTGCCCCTTGTCCAACAGCTTGATCTCCACGATCGAAGCCGGACATGGCGTAGAGGTACCGACCGTTACATTCAATGTTTTGGTATCGATATTCGGGATAGACTTGACGGTTGTAATATGATTGTGCGCAACAGGCTCCAACCAAACCGTCTGCCAAATGCCGGTCACAGGCGTATACCATATACCTTCAGGGGTAGAAGTTTGTTTGCCACGCGGCTGAAATCCCTTATCACTTGGATCCCATACACGAACCACCAGCTTCTGAGCACCCGAACCCTTCAAGTAAGGAGTAATATTGAAAGAGAAAGGAGTGAATCCGCCTTTATGCGAACCGATCAGGATATCGTTCACGAACACCTCGGCTTTCCAATCTACCGCCCCGAAATTCAGCACGATATCTTGCCCTTTCCATTTGGAAGGGATCGTAAAGGAGCGTTTATACCAAAGTTCGTTGTTCTCACCCACCTCTTTCTGAACGCCCGAGAGTGATGATTCGATAGCGAACGGCACCAAAATGTTACCATCGAAGGCTGTCGGTTCTGCTTCGCCCGTCGGCTTGATGGCATATTCCCATTCTCCATTCAAGTTTTGCCATTCGGCACGTTCCAACTGAGGACGCGGATATTCCGGCAATACCTCTTTCGGATTGATTTGCTCTGCCCACTGCGTCTTAATCTTATCACCGGCAGGTTTCCATTGAGCTTGCGCGCAAAGCGTCAACGCCAATGCGCAACATACTAATAAGGTCTTCTTCATGAATTAAATTAAAAAAATAACAATGAATAACTATTTCTTCGTCTGCTGAAGCACTGATGCTCCTCATCACAACAAAGGTACTTATCTTTTTTGAAATATGAAAATCGTTGTCGAATGTTCTGTTTCGGATTCTTTACTTTCAGCAAAACGTCGATTATTTATAAAGAGGACACTATACAGCGGCCTCACCCCTAATAGAAGCCCTTGTTTAATTCATTATTTACCATTCATCATAGCCAAATCAGCCGACCTGCTTCTATTTTGAGCAAGTCGGGCATGTTCCTCTTCCTCTTTCACTACCTTTTTTCAACAAGCTGCCGTATATATCTCAGTTTTCTCCCGTGTAAACTCCAGTTTTGTGCCGAGTGAACTCGAGTTTTCTCCCGAACAAACTACAGTTCTGTCGGGAGAAAATTTTTCAAAACCGGTGTATTCTTCAGAAAAAATTCGAGAGGACACTCTATCAAACCGCCCGCTTTACGATACCATCCTCGCAAGCGATCAGATGCATGTTCCGTTTAAAGATTCCTTCATTGTCAGGATTGAACGACTTTTCGGGGTGATAGAGATGGAAGGTGATGGCACGAAACTTGGCAAACTGCTTCTTCAACCCCAAGTTGTTCAAGCGCGCTATAAGATCGGTATCTTCAAAGCCATACCCCTCGAGGGCGGCATTAAAGCCATTGACGCGGACAAGATCACTCATAAATGCGGCCATATTGCAACTTCGTCCATAGAGTCGCTGCCCATTGCGGTAATTGCAAAACAACTTGCCAAGCAATGGAAGATAAAAAGCATTCTGACGGCGATGCACGCCCGACGAATGCCAAGAGACATCAATCGAATGTTGTTGCAAAAGCCGTTGGGTAAGCGCATTTCTCAGTTTCGTACGGCTTCCGATCGTATAGTAACCGGTTCGGGCCATTGCCACATGGTCTTCCACAAAATGGGGGTGCATCACAATGTCGCCATCGATCATAATAACATAATCTCCCTCGCACTGCCGCAAGGCATTGTTGCGCGATTCGGCAGCACGGAATCCGAGATCCTCTTGCCAGGCATGCTTCAACGTGCAGGGAAAATCCTTGGCCATCTCACAAATCAGCTGACGCGTCTCCTCGCCCGAGCCATCATCTGCAATAATCACTTCATCGGGCACGCGCGTTTGTGCCACTACACTCATCAAACTCAAACGCAAAGCGTCGGGCCAATTGTAAGTCGTAATAATCAATGAAACTTTCATTTTCTACATAATATAAATATACAACAATTATGGAAATGGGTGATTTACGGATTGTTACACCTTCAATGTTTGAAGATTCAAAGTATAACAATGTGGTATCACTTCACTCTCTGCCGACAAAGATAGGTAAATTTTCTCATTTCCCTATTTTCTTCCGAAAAAATCGACACGCAAAGAAAAGAAACAGAAACATTTTCTCTCTGCGAAACTCTTTTGTATAATTAGGTACATATTATCGTCAATTTGCTGATAATTTATTACTTTTGTCGGAAAATAACGAATAGTATCAAACTTTGAAAAGATGATTGTTGCAAAAGGCATAACGAAAAGCTTTGGAGCACTCCAAGTCTTGAAAGGCATCGACCTGGAGATTCACCAAGGAGAGGTCGTCTCAATTGTAGGACCAAGCGGAGCAGGGAAAACGACATTGCTGCAAATCATGGGGACATTGGACCGTCCCGACAGTGGTTCGCTGCTTATCCATGGGACGGATGTCCTCGCCTTGTCGGAGACGCAACTCTCAGCTTTCCGCAACCGTAACATCGGCTTTGTCTTTCAGTTTCATCAATTGCTGCCAGAGTTCACAGCATTGGAGAACGTAATGATCCCGGCATTGATCGCCAAAACCAAGGCAACAGAAGCCGAAAAACGGGCAAAAGAGATCCTCGATTTCCTCAAGCTGAGCGACCGAATGTCACACAAACCGGCCGAACTCTCCGGTGGAGAGAAGCAACGTGTAGCGGTGGCGCGCGCATTGATCAACAATCCTGCCGTAATCTTGGCCGACGAGCCATCAGGGAGTTTGGACACTCACAACAAGGAAGAGTTGCACGCTCTCTTCTTCGAACTGCGCGATAAGATGAATCAAACGTTCGTCATTGTCACACATGACGAACAATTAGCCTCCGACACCGATCGGACTATTCATATTAAAGACGGAAAAATTGAACAACTATGACAACAAACAGAGTAACATTCGGAAGTAAATTAGGAATTATCATGGCCACGGTAGGGTGTGCCGTAGGGTTGGGAAATATATGGCGTTTCCCCTATATGGTCGGAACCAATGGAGGTGCTGCCTTTTTATTGGTCTACTTTGCGTGCGTACTCTTCTTGGGGTTGCCTGTAATGATGACTGAATTGTTCCTTGGTCGTACCACCCATAAGAATACGGCCGGCTCGTTCAAGGCACTGGCTCCCAACACCAAGTGGTGTTATATCGGATACAATGGTGTCTTGGCTGCTTTCTTTATTTTAGGGTTTTACTGTGTCGTCTCAGGATGGACCCTCGAATACATATTTCAAGCGCTGACAGGAGGATTGGCAAACAAGAGTGCCACAGATTTCACCCACGACTTCACAGAATTTTCAACGGGTGTATGGCGCCCTATCCTTTGGGCCATTCTCTTCGTGGTTATAACACATGTGATCATTATCAGCGGTGTGAAAAAAGGAATCGAGCGCTCGTCGAAAATGATGATGCCGCTCCTCTTTCTCATTTTGGTTGCATTGTGTATCCGCTCATTAACCCTGCCCAACGCGTCGCTTGGACTCGATTTTTTGCTTCGTCCGCAGATCGACAAGATCAACTCATCCGTAGTGTTGAGTGCCATGGGACAAGCTTTTTTCTCGCTTAGTATCGGTATGGGGTGTCTTATCACCTATGCTTCTTACTTCAACGACGATGTCAATATTCAGAAGACAGCCCTGCAAGTGGCCGTGTTGGATACACTCGTGGCCGTGTTGGCAGGCTTTATGATTTTCCCTGCCGTCTTCAGTTTCGGCATTGAACCTACCAGTGGAGCGTCTTTGGTATTCATTACCCTACCCAATGTCTTCGAGCAGATGCCGTTCGGCTCAGTTTGGTCGTTCGTATTCTTCATATTGCTGGCTTTGGCCGCTCTCACTTCTGTCATTTCACTGCACGAAGTCGTCACAGCTTATGTATTGGAAGAATATGGTGTAAGCCGAAAAAAAGCAGCATTGGTCGTGTCGTTTGGCATTATCGTACTCGGCGTTCTCTGCTCTTTGTCATTGGGTGCAGTGAAAAGCCTCACCTTCTTCGGCATGACGCTATTCGACCTGTTCGACTACGTCACGGCTAAAATCATGTTGCCGCTGGGCGGTATGTTCATTTGTATTTTCGTAGGAACACATATCAAAAAACAGTTGTTGCGCGACCAAATGACCAACAACGGGAAGGTTCGCTTCTATCTGTTTAACACATATGCCTTCTTTATCAAATATTTGGCACCGGTCGCTATCGGATTGATCTTCTTCAATGAATTGGGATTGATCCAATATATCGGCCGTCTGTTTTGAATGCCATAAAAAAGGATCAGCATTTTTGCTTTCTTTTGGAGGTTCAATAGAAGTATAAATCAAACGAATATGAAAATTGTAGCTGACAATACTATACCATTCCTTAAAGGAATCGCCGAACCGATAGCAGAGGTAACCTATTTACCGGCCAAAGGTTTCACGCGCGAGTCGATACAAGATGCCGATGTGCTGATCGTTCGCAGCATCGACAAATGCACTCCCCAGCTATTGGGAGGGAGCCATGTCCGGCTGATTACGACTGCAACCATCGGTTTTGACCATATTGACACACGCTATTGTGATACGCACGGTATCGCTTGGCGAAATGCACCCGGTTGCAATGCTTCGTCAGTGGCGCAATATGTGATTTCTTCATTGATAACCATCGCTTTTCGTAGAGGCGAATCACTTCGCGGAAAATGTTTGGGGATCATCGGCGTCGGCCATGTTGGGTCGCAAGTAGAACGACTGGCCCGCCTCTTTGGAATGAACATTTTGCGGAATGACCCGCCACGCGCCGAGGCTGAAGGAGCAGAAGGTTTCGTATCATTGCCGGAATTGTTGGCACAAGCTGATATTGTGACGTTGCACGTTCCCTTTGCCCGTGAAGGGAAACACCCCACATATCACCTGGCCAACGATGGTTTCTTCCGGCAAATGAAACAAGGGGCATGGTATGTCAACAGCTGCCGTGGAGCTGTTCACGACACTGAAGCGCTATTGCAAGCACACAAGAATGGTATTGTAAAAGAGATGATTATCGACTGTTGGGAGAATGAACCGCAGATTGATGCCCGATTATTGGAAGCGTCTTCGCTTGCGTCGCCGCATATTGCCGGTTTTTCAGCCGACGGCAAAGCAACGGCTACGAGAATGTGTCTGGAAGCCATCGAAGAGCATTTCAAACTACATTTCGAAGAGATGGCAAAAGTAGCTCCACCCGTTCTGAACGATCCGATCATCGATTTGGACTCTTTTGCAGACCATCGTATCGAACGTGCTTTCTTGGCGACATTCCAACCGGAACAGATTGACGGCAAACTGCGGAATGAGATCTCTGCCTTCGAATATTTGCGAAATCATTATGACCGGCCACGTGAGCCAAAAGCCTATTGTATTCGCCACGCAACGACCGATGAAGCTATTGTCTTGCAAGCAATCGGCTTTCAAATTGAGCGAGATTGACAAGATAAAAAACGATGGGTATCACCCGATTAGGGTTTTACTTGGAGAATTTCCAGCGGAATATCTCCCAATTGGGCAGCCAATTCAGAGAAAGAGCTTTGGAATGATCCATAGATTTTTTGGGTCTTGGCCAATGTATACATATCAATGATTCCGCCTTTGATACCGGCAATCGAATCACGGTCTGCCTTTTCTTTCGCAGTAATGACTTGATTGCCATATCGCTTGAGGAACTCCGCCTTGACCTCTTCCGAGTCTGTCGCCAAAAAGAGCGTCGTATTGGGGTCATAGGTCAGCTCTTTTTCAACTGCTTGCAAGAACAATTCGAGCGGACTTTGCTGAATCGAGGCAATGTTGTCCGTTCTTCGAATATGAAGTCCTATCGTTCTTTTCGAAAATTGCTGAATATTTTGCTCGATCATCGCCATGATTTCGGGCTGCGGCATAAACAAATTCCGCAACAAATCATAGTCGTATGGTAAGAAATTCGTATACGAAGCCAAGTAACAATTCCCTTGTGCGGCCCATTTTTCGAAATCAAAATGCTGCAAACGTAGCGGTGTAATGCTCTTTTCATAAAGGGCATGGGTAAACAAAAGCTTTTGAAACAAGCGGGGAAGGTAAAGGTTCTTCTTCCGAGGACGATCATATACTATCCGATCGCAGAAAGTGGCCTCGCGCATCGTCACACCATCCACCTCAAGTGGTTGGAACAATGCATTAAACGGAGCATTCAATGCCCAGTCTTGAAACCATATAGCGGAAACAGCTCCCTGAACACGTCGCATCAATGTAACAGCCGAAGCCACTGCCCGCATACGATTGGCCAAACCTCCAACAGGAATAAAAAGCAAATTATTCATACCTCTATCTTCTAAACGATTGCAAAAGTAACATTTTCTGTTGGATGGAGAGGTTGAAAGTCGTTGGTTTTGTATTATATTTGCAGTAAATATCACGAATCAGATCATATGCAAGCAATCATATTGGCGGCAGGAATGGGGAAACGCTTAGGCGATTTGACGAAAGACAATACGAAATGTATGGTCAAAGTCAATGGCGTCTGCCTAATAGACAGGTTATTGCATCAGTTGGCAGCCCTCCATTTAGAGCGTATCATCTTGGTTATCGGATATAAAGGAGAGAAGTTGCGCGCGCATGTAGGCGATCTATACGAAGGTACCCCGATCGAATATATCCATAACCCCGTATACGACAAGACCAACAATATCTATTCCCTCTATTTGGCGAAAGAGGAATTGCAAAAGAATGATACATTGTTGATTGAGTCGGACTTAATCTTCGATGATAGTCTGTTTCGAAAAATCATCAATGACCCCTACCCCAATTTAGCATTGATTGCCCGCTATGAACCGTGGATGGATGGAACAATGGTTTGTTTGAACGAAGAAAATGACATTGTAGACTTCATCTCGAAGAAAGCTTTTCGCTATAGCCAAGTGGACAGTTACTACAAGACTGTCAATATCTACAAGTTCAGCAAGGAATTTCTCCGTTCACAATATGTGCCCTTCCTCGAAGCTTATAGTAAGGCTTTGGGCAATAATGAATATTACGAACAAGTATTGCGGGTCATCACCCTATTGGACAAATGCGAACTGAAAGGATTGCCATTGGAAAATGAACGGTGGTATGAAATTGACGATGTACAGGATTTGGATATTGCCGAGACTCTTTTTGCTGAAGAGAAGCAACGATTAGGGCTATACCATCGTCGGTATGGAGGCTATTGGCGCTTTCCTCAACTGAAAGATTTCTGCTATTTGGTAAATCCATATTTTCCACCACGCAAGATGAAAGACGAGTTGAAAGCCAATTTCGATGTATTACTGACAGAATACCCATCTGGCATGTTTGTCAACTCTCTCATCATGGCAAAAAACTTCAGACTCAAACAGGAATATGTGGTGGTGGGAAATGGGGCAGCCGAATTGATCAAATGCTTAATGGAAGAGGCTTGTGAAAAAAAGGAGAAAATCGGTATCATCTATCCAACCTTCGAGGAATATCCCAACCGCTGCGGGCAATCCATTGTTCCCTACATAGCCCCCAACGAAGATTTCCACTATACGGCAGACGACCTGATGCAGTTCTATGGAGAGCATCAAGTGGAATATTTGCTTTTGATCAACCCGGACAACCCATCCGGCAACTTCATTCCCTTCAAGGATTTGATTCGTTTATTGGAGTGGACCTCCAAACATCATATACAATTCATCGTAGATGAATCATTCGTAGATTTCTCTGATGGCGGACAGAAGAACACTCTTCTACGAAACGATATGCTGGAAACTTATCCACAACTGACCGTCGTGAAGAGCATTTCGAAATCGTATGGTGTTCCCGGTTTGCGCTTGGGAGTTGTGGCTTCAGCAGACACAACCCGTATCGCACAAATGCGGAAAGAAGTCAGCATCTGGAACATCAACTCATTTGCCGAATTCTTCTTGCAGATTTATAGCAAATACGATGCCGACTATCTCCAAGCATGTGAACGCTTCCGGGAAGAGCGAGATGTTTTCTACAAAGAATTGTCAGCGGTTCCTTACTTGCGTGTCATCCCTTCACAAGCCAACTATTTTTTGTGTGAGGTAACTGATCGGTTCACGTCCCAATCATTAGCCCAAGAATTATTGCAGAAGGCTAATCTGTTGATCAAAGATTGCGGCACAAAATCAGCATTTCAAGGGAAAAATTACATTAGATTGGCTGTAAGAGATCGCGAAGACAACCACTATTTAGTTACACAATTATTGGAATTAGCCTATGAAAGTCATTGATTTCAACACTATATCTCACAAGGGAATAAGCCCATTGGATTGTATAGAATGGGTAAAATACATTCTAAAAAACAAATATAGTTGTACGCTACCTCCTAAAAACAGTTTACACATGGGCAATAATATCTTTATGAATACGATGCCCTCGTACATTCCAATGGTGCAACGGCACGGCGTAAAGATCGTTTCTCGTTACCCAAAACGCACGCCATCCTTACTGAGTGAAATCATGCTATATGATTCAAATACGGGAATGCCATTGGCATTGATGGACGGTACATGGATTACCTCCATGCGTACAGGAGCTGTAGCGGCATTGACAATCGATACACTGCAACGGAAAAACGTAGAGACTTATGCTTTTATGGGGTTGGGCAATACGGCCCGGTCCACATTGCTTTGTTTGGCTGAACTGTTAAAAGAGAAAGATTTACATATCAAATTGTTAGCTTATAAAGGGCAGGAAATTCTCTTTCAAGAGCGATTCGCTACTTATCCCAACCTCCATTTTGAAGTGAGCAACGATGAGCAATCTTTAGTGAGCGGATCGGATGTAGTGATCTCATGCATCACCGCTGCCGACTATCTAATAGCCCCAGACCATTGTTACAAAGAAGGAGTCTTGGTCGTACCTGTGCATACACGCGGATTCCAAAACTGCGATCTCTTCTTCGATAAGGTTTTTGCTGACGACACAGAGCATGTGAAGAGCTTCAAATATTTCGACAAATTCAAGCAGTTCGATGAATTTTCTCATGTCCTTTTGGGTAAAAACCCCGGGCGTGAGTCGGAAACGGAACGCATCTTGGCATATAATATAGGCATTTCGTTACACGATATCTACTTTGCCTCGCAAATATATGATCTTTTGTCCAATTCAGCCAATGACTTGGTATTGGATAATGAAATGAAAAAATTTTGGTTATGATCAACAACGATGAATTGCGAAAAAGGTTCAACCCGGACGGTTCATTGCTACGTCGGCAACAAATGCGAATGCTCGAATTGCTGAATGTAGTCGATTCCATCTGCAAAAAGCATCATATTCCCTATTGGCTTAGTTCCGGGACATTGTTAGGAGCGGCACGGCATAAGGGATTCATTCCGTGGGATGATGATTTGGATATTGAGATGCTTCGGTCCGACTACTTGAGACTCATCAATGTATTACCCGATGAATTGCCGGACAATTTTGCATTGCAAACGCATGATACCGACCACAATTACATCTTCATCTATGGAAAATTACGGGACAAGGATTCATATCTCCATGAGGTGAATGGCTACGACCGTAATTGGAAATACAAAGGTGTCTATATTGATCTTTTCCCTTTGGAAAAAATCCCATACGCTTTGGCCTGGATTGGAGGTCATCTGCAAGGCCAAATATATAATCAGTTGAACAACAAGAAGCTGAATGAAGAGACAATTTCCAAACGAATACAGTGGATTTATAGATGGAATGAGCTTGTCTCTTTTCCCATCTTGCGATTTTTGGCCAAACTGATCCCGGGGAAAGCTCTACGCCACTCATTCGGAACGGCCTTCTTCCAACCAAGATTTATGGAAGATATCTTTCCCTTGTCAACCATGGAATTTGAAGGAAAGTTGTTTCCTGTACCGCATAATACGGATGCTCATCTGCGAAAACTTTATGGCGATTATATGCAATTGCCGAATCTTGACCAACTCCATCCGCATTATGATAAATTAGAGTTTTACAAATAAAACAACATAACTATGAAACCAGCCTTAGTCGACGTCGCAGTATTGATTCTCTTTTTCAATCGCCCCGAGCCTTTGTCTCAAGTTTTTGAACAAATACGAAAAGCTCGCCCGTCAAGATTGTTCTTATATCAAGACGGACCTCGTGGAGAAAAAGACATGCAAGGGATCGAAGCCTGCCGTAAGGTGGTGGAACAGATCGATTGGGAATGTGAAGTTCACCGGTCATTTCAAGAGAAAAACCAAGGATGTGACCCTTCAAACTATCTCTCTCATAAATGGGCTTTCTCGTATGTGGACAAATGTATTGTTTTTGAAGACGACAGTATTCCGTCAGTTTCTTTCTTCTCTTTTTGCAAAGAGTTATTGGACAAGTATGAAAATGACACGCGCATCAGCATGATTGCCGGTTTCAATCAGCAAGAAATAACTCCTAAT
>CAVJQR010000006.1:0-7309 GCA_963651605.1 Agathobaculum sp. | reverse complement strand
CCTAATATATCATCCGACTATTTCTTCACCACCAACTTTTCCATTTGGGGATGGGCTAGCTGGAAACGAGTGATTGATCAATGGGATGAAAACTATACATTTTTGTCTGATAAAGAGAATCTTCAATTGTTGGAGAATGGCATTCGAACACGTAAATATCGTGATGATTTCCTTACTATGTGCCGTCACCACAAAGAATCCGGCAAAGCATATTATGAAACCATCTTCCACGCTTCAATTTTGTTGAACAATGGACTTTGCATTGTTCCGACCCGCAATATGATCAATAACTTAGGGGCTATTGCTAACTCGACCCATTTTTCTGGTTCCATCAAAACGATGCCCCGTGGATATCGTCGAATTTTCACCATGAGACGATATGATGTAGAACTGCCCTTGAAGCATCCGCGCTACGTAATAGAAAACACTACATACAAAGAAGCGGTCTATCGAATCATGGGGTGGGGACATCCTTGGATCAAGATTGGCCGTTCTTTCGAAGAACTATTCCTAAACGTAAAATATGGCAATTGGGATCTAATCTCAAAAGCCGTAAAAAGAAGAATAAACAAATGGTTGAAAAATGAAAAACATATATGACGAGAAACGACACGTCTCGGTGGTATTATGTACCTACAACGGTGCACAATATTTGGCAGAGCAGCTGGATTCAATCTTGCAACAAACCTATCCAATTGATGAATTGATCGTACAAGATGATGGTTCTACCGACGAGACCGTAAACATTTTGAAGCGTTATGCCAAGACATACCCTATAATAAAATATACAGTGAATGCAACCAATCTTGGTTATAACCGCAATTATTTTTCTGCAATTGCTCATGCGACATGCGACTATGTAGCAATTTCCGACCAAGACGATATATGGGAAAAAGACAAAATCGAGCGACAAATGGCAAGCATTGGAGACAATTGGCTTTCGTCCGGGTTTTCAAAACCTTTCGCCAACGACCCCTCTATCAAGATTCATTTTGACGACCGATTGCCCAATTGTACACTGGAACGAATGATGTATGTCGGTATGACACCGGGACATACAATGCTGATCCGCAAAGAGATGATTGAAAAGATCCCCAACTTGGAGAAATGGATCGACTATTACACCTACGATAAATTAATTCAAATGGTAGCAGCCGCCTATGAAAAGGTACAATTCTGCCCCTTCATATTAGTAAACCAACGGCGTCATCTCTCAGCCGCCACCTATGGAAAGCCGGAAAATTACCAACGGAGTTTCTGTAATATCCTCCGCACACTTCAACGTGTATGGGGTTTCTATTGCGAACTGCGTCCCGCGATGCGGGATTATTTCACGAAGACACATGAACTAATCGCCTCAATCGCAGCCGACACTCAATGCAAAAAAGAAGCGGAAAAGATGGCTCTTTACCAGAGCCAAGACACATTTACCGCCTATTTGAAATTGACTGTCTCATGCATTCGGTTACGTAATCGTATCTTTCATACAAAAGAGAAACGACCACTCGTAAGTTTTATCCGTGCATTGCTCTTCCCCATCACGTGCAGTGACTATTTCCGATACAAATCTGCCAAATATGGTTGGAAACATTCTTCCAAGGCGATTAAGTAAACTATTAGCCTTTCATTTCATAGTAAGCAGCTGATGTTCTGCAATATATTTCCATAATGGAGCGGCATGAAGAGATTGCTTTATTTGATCGCCTTGCAATAATTCCAACACTTCCTGTATCGTCAGCAAATGAACGGTCAAATCTTCTGTTGCTTCCTGATGAGGAGGCGTCACTAATTCAACATCTGTTGCCAAGAAACAATAGGTGATGTTGGTCATAGATGATGGATTAGCACAAATTTGCATGTATTCTTTCCATTCTCCATTTCCGAAACCTGTCTCTTCGTTCAGTTCTCGTTGAGCGGCTTCGAGCGGAGAAGCATCGGTCGGATCGCAAACACCGGCACAAAGTTCATAACGAACCTCTTGAATCCCATGACGATATTGACGGACAAACACAAATTCTTGTTTCTTCGTAATCGCTATTACATTAACCCATGTCGGATATTCCAATATGTAATAGCTCGGGATTTGGTTACCATTCGGCAATTGCACTCGATCCTTACGAGCCGTCAACCAAGAGTCACGATAGATATATGTGGAATCCAACACTTTCCACAACCGTTTTTCTTCTTTAATGTCGTTTCTCATTATCAGTCCATAGGGAAGCAGGCATTATGAGCATTGCTCCATGCCTGCTTAAATAACATTTGATTATATGCTCTCCAACGTACGGATAATGAAATGCCAGGTGTCTTCAACAGAAGCAATACGAACAGCTTCATCCGGTGAATGTGGATGGATCAAATCCGGACCAATAGAAATCATGTCCATCGTTGGATACGCTCCTTGGAGAATACCACATTCCAATCCGGCATGCATCACTTTTACATCCGGTTCAACACCAAACAAATCCTTGTAACTCTGTTTCATCACACCTAAGATAGGTGAATCAATATTGGGATTCCAACCATTGTAGCCGTTCGTGGCCTCCACCTTAGCACCAGCCATAGCGAAAATACTCTCGAGACTTGAGCAAATGGCTTCCTTGCGTGTTTCCGACGAGCTACGCACCAATATTTGAATTTCTATCAATTCATTCGAAGTCTTGACAATAGCCAAGTTAGAGGAGGCTTCAACCGTACCGGGGAAATCATGCAACATTGAGATCACCCCATTTTGACAACCTTCAATAGCATTGATAAAGTCGTCCTGAATTTCTTCCGGAATCAATGTGGCAGGAAGGTCAGTCATACTTGCCGTAAACCGAATACCATCTTCAACACCTTTAAATTCCGTCTGATACATCTCTTGATAGTCAGAGACCAACTCCCACAAAGCTTCCACATTGTCGCCAGGAATTGTAATGATAGCTTCTGCTTCACGAGGAATGGCATTACGAAGATTCCCCCCCTCGACAGATGAAAGGCGAGCTCCATAATCACACACTGCCTCTTTGAGGAAGCGGAACATCAGCTTGTTGGCATTGGCTCGTCCTAAATGAATATCCACCCCTGAATGGCCTCCCTTCAATCCGGCGAGCGTTAATTTGACAGCAACGTCTCCTTCAGGAATAAAAGTATCCTCCTTAAATTGAAAAGAGATGTTCATATCTATGCCCCCGGCACACCCAACGAACAACTCTCCTTGCTTTTCCGAGTCACAATTGAGTAAGATATCCCCTTTCAGAACTCCGGGTTTCAAGCCGGTGGCTCCGACCATGCCTTGCTCTTCATCAACTGTAAACAGTGCTTCGAGGGGACCGTGCTGAATTTCTTTGTCCGCTAATACGGCCATAGCCAATGAAGCTCCTATTCCATTGTCAGCACCTAACGTCGTACCCCGAGCTTTCACCCATTCACCCTCGACATGAGCATCGATCGGGTCAGTCAGAAAATCATGCTTTACCGACGTATTCTTCTGAGGGACCATGTCCAGATGCGCTTGCAATGTGACGGTTTTCTTTCCTTCACGCCCCGGCGTTGCCGGTTTGCGGATGATAATGTTACCCACCTGATCTTGCAGCGTTTCCAATCCCAAATTGTTTCCAAACTCCTTAACGAAGTGAGTCACGGCTTCCATGTGTCCGGTCGGACGCGGAATCTGGGTTAGCTCATAAAAATAGCCCCACACGGCAGTCGGTGAAAGCTTTTTAATCTCTGCTGACATAAATTTTTTGTATTAAGTAATTAATATATGAATGATGGACAACAACTTCATATTGATATTCCATTGTTATCCTTATCGCCTATTGATCACCGGCAAGGCAACAACTCCAAAAAGTCCACACAAGCCGGTCCACACTGTCTGCACCGTATGGACAACCAAAGCGAATGCTGCTGCATCGTTTTCATTTACTCCAAAACAGACCAATGTGGCTATCACCATGAAATGCCATGGGCCAATAGCACCCTGAACGGGAACGGCCACTCCGATACTGCTCATCGTGAAGGCAATCAAGCCCACGGAGATACCTAAATTCTCCGTAAATCCAAAAGCATAAAAGGTGATATAGAAGTACAAAAAATAGCCAAGCCACAACATCAACGTCAGCACAAGGAAAAGCCATTTGCGCTTCATCACCCAAATACTTTTGATTCCCGTCCAAACATTTCCCAACATGCCCTTAATTTTTTGGACCAGCGTAAAGTTACTCAAATATTTAAATACGAACCAAACGGCAAGCAGAAAAATTACAAGAAAAATATAAATCCAAACGGAATGAAGCATAGAGGAGAAACCTGCCGACAATTGTGGATTCCGTTCGAAGAAAGAGACAAAAAAATTGATATTGAAAGTAAAGATGGAGAGGGCGATCAAGCCAACCATCACCATATCACTTACACGGTCTATCAACAAGGTGCCCAACAGTTTCGTGAATGATATTTTGTCATATTTCGATACCATACCACATCGCCACACTTCTCCGACACGAGGCAAGACCAAATTGACAGCATAATTACCCAATACGGCATAGATGGCATTCTTCATTCGGAGGATCTGATCAACAGACCCCAACGCCAACCGCGCACCATGTTGGCTCCCAATCCGAACAAAAGAGAAAAGAGTATCACTTTATAGTCGACTCCGGTCTTGATCACATTCCAAATTTCGCTGATATCCATCTTTCGATATAGAAACCAAAGGAGCAAACAGCCCAGTGTCAATGGAAGAATTATCTTAATTGAAGTATGAATTATGCTTTTTACATCCATCTACGATTCTATTCGTTAAATAATTTATTATCTTTGTCTCGTGCAAAGATAAGCATATTATTGAAGATGGCAAGCAGATAGGCGGAGCGGGCTTACATTATCCTCCTTCAAGAGAGGGAAATCGGTCTTGCGTCTATGCGTAATTATTTTTAGAATACACCGTCAAAAAAAGCATGAGATTAGTAAAACCTAAGAAGGCATTAGGGCAGCACTTCTTGAAAGATTTGCAGATCGCTGAACGGATAGCCGACACCCTGAACGGTTATCAAGGAACGCCTGTTTTAGAAATTGGGCCGGGTATGGGCGTGCTCACCCAATTCCTCCTTGAAGCACAACATGACTTGAAAGTAGTCGAGTTGGATCGTGAGTCGGTTGCCTATTTGGAACAAAACTTTCCTGACTTGAAAGGCCGTATTATTGCACAGGACTTTCTAAAATTAGACCTTGCCCAACTCTACAGTGGGCCGTTTTGTGTCATAGGAAATTATCCGTACAACATATCCAGCCAGATTTTTTTCAAGGTGATTGACTACAAAGATCAGATCCCTTGTTGTTCCGGTATGATCCAAAAAGAGGTTGCCGAACGACTGGCGGCCAAACCAGGAGGAAAGACATATGGCATCATCAGCGTTTTACTGCAAGCATGGTATGACATTGAATACCTCTTTACCGTACATGAGAATGTATTCGATCCCCCTCCAAAGGTAAAAAGTGCCGTAATCCGCATGACACGCAACAGGCGAAAACAGTTGGAGTGCGACGAAAAGTTGTTCAAGACAGTGGTCAAGACGACTTTCAATCAACGACGAAAGACATTGCGCAACTCCATCAAGCCATTATTAGGGAAAGAGTTTCCCGACTATGATCAACCGATTTTTAACAAACGACCGGAACAATTATCCATCGAGCAGTTCATTGAACTGACAAAACAGGCTGATACTTGGCTAAAAAAGCAACAACAGAGTGTATAACCCCGGCGGCATAACGATTCTGCCGCCCTCTAAAAGGCAGTCAAATGGGAAAAGATACGATATGCAACATCGGCTTCGCTTCGAAATCGTGCGGATGGGCAGTTTCATTGTTCACCATTCTGTTACTGCCCAATTTGTTTGTTGTTTTTCTGAGCAGTGACCTGGTCGGGAACCCGTTTAAGCAAGGAGTTTATTTGCTTTTCTCGGTGTTGATCATGCTCATGCCTTCCCTATTCATGCGATGGCGCACCTATTTTCTGACGATGGGCGTGTTTCTTCTTTTTGCTCCTATCGAAATCGGTTATGTACTTTTCTGCAAAATGCCGATCACTACGGGGGTATTGACCTCTATCTTCCACACAAATAGCCAAGAGGCTTCTGAACTGATTGGATCCTATTCCTACGTTCTGATCCCATTCATGGGTATGATCGTCCTCTACTATTGGATAGCCTATACAAAAATCGGCAAGGAACTGCATTGGACAAAAGCCATTAAATGGGGCTTGGGAGGAATCTTCGTAGGGTTTAACCTCATCATGATGGTTATAGTTTGGAAAATGACAGACAATGCAGACAGTTTTTTCTCTCATCGTGAGCTTGCCACCACTGCATTCAAGGGGAAATACAAGAAGACCTATCCATGCGATTTTCTGTATGCTATAGGAGCATATGTCTCCATCGAGCTCAGTATCAAGAAAATGAACAAGCAATTGGCGGATTTTCATTTCTCTGCAAAAGAGAACAAACCTATAACCGACCGGAAAATTCAAGTGTTGGTCATCGGAGAATCATCGCGTTATAGCAACTTCTCCATCAACGGATACAATCGCCCAACCTCTCCACGGTTAGATAGTTTGTCGCATCTTATCTCCTACTCGAAGGCCGGTTCAGAAGCGAACTTGACGGAGGTGGCTTTGCAACTCATGCTGACGCGGGCCACTTCGTCCGACTATGAGAGGGCCCACAAGGAGAAAGCCTTGACCGATGCATTCATGGAGTGCGGCTACAAGACTGCATGGATAGGAAACCAATCGGCCAACTATGGATTTGTCCAACGCATTTCACGTCCGATGGATTACCGTTATTTTTCAACAACCGACTTTGGGGCAACCGGCAATTACGACGAAGAATTATTGCCCTACTTCCATCAGATTTTGCAAGAAAAGTCACAACGGCAATTGATTGTGGTACATTTGTTGGGTAGCCATTTCCGATATAATGCCCGCTATCCTGAAAAGTTTTGTCGTTATCAGCCGTCATTGCAAGAAAACACGAAATATAATGCCGTCAATTTCGCCAACAAACAGCAGATCGTCAATAGTTATGACAACTCTGTTTTCTATACGGACTCGATTCTTGGCGAGATTGTCCGAGAATTGAAGGCTACCGATGCAGTAGCGTCCATGGTCTATATCTCCGACCATGCCGAGAATCTATATGACGACGAACGAATGATGGTCATGCATGGGAACACGAATCCCTCCACCTATGAAGTACATATTCCTTTCTTTTTCTGGTATTCGGATAAATACCTGGCCCATTACCCTGAAAAAGTAAGCGAAATCGAACAG
>CAVJQR010000005.1:29112-38915 GCA_963651605.1 Agathobaculum sp. | reverse complement strand
TTTAAGATGGAAAATAAGAAGACAATGATCGAGACTTTAGCTGCTTTGCGTTATCAGGTCGGGCGTTATCAGGCTATGAAAAATGGCATGATGTGCCAGATGTTGAATATGAAAATTCGTCGTTTGGAAGGCCAATTGAGCATAGCAGGAGCTAACAACTAAGAGAAAACGCCGGGCGTTTTGAAGTGATGGATGAAAAAAGTTCGCTTGCCACCGTAGGGTTGGTAAGGAACTGACGAGGCGGAACCTTCAGCAAAATGGCTGATGAGTTCCTTTTTTTATGTCTTGACGGGTGGAGGATTGACGCTAAAATAAGACAGCCTCTCGGTTGAAGCATGGGTGCTTCGCGCGAAAGGCTGTCGGCATTCTATGAGAAATTTACGTAGGTTCCCTTGAAGATGATTTAGAAGGTTACGTCGATGCCTCCCATGAAGATGGCTTTCGGCATAGGAAATCCTTCGTTGATCGTATAGCGGGTGGCGGTCAGGTTCTCTCCTTTGATGAAAAGATTGACGCCTTTCTCGCGTGTTGCCCCGATGTGATAGGCGACTTTTGCATTCAGCGTGGTGTAATTTTCGCTCTGCATGTTCGTTTCGCTGACGAGAAGATCGAAGATCGACTGCATGGCTACGTTGAACGTGAAGTGGCCCGGCGCATAAGTGGCCCCTGCATACAACTTATGTTTCGGAGCTCCTACTATCGGATCGCTTTGATGCAAGAAGCTGTAGTTGGTATTGAACGACAAGTTGTTGGTGATGCGATAGCCGATCTCGGCTTCGAATCCTTTGTTGGTGAACGCGCCCGTGTTGACGTTCTTCGGCTTTCCATCGAAGCGTGCCACACGAATCATATCTTTCCCATCGATATAGAAGAATGTCACCTCGGCATTTAGTCGCCCGCCCAAGAAGGTTTGTCCCAATGATATTTCATAATTCATCATCCTTTCAGGCTTCAAGTCGGGGTTCTTCGGCATGTACATGTATAATTCGCGGATGTTTGGACTGCGGAACCCCTTCGATACAGAAGCTTTCCAAGCGGATCCCTCCCAAGGGCGGAAGGTTAGGCCCGCTTGTGGAATCCATTCTCCGCCAAATACGCTGTTGTGCTCATAGCGGACCCCGGCATTGATGCCGAATTTCTCGAAGAAATCTTGCTGCATGACGATATATCCGGCCACTTCGCTGACGCTCTTGTCGATGATCTCCTCTTGGCTCCCATCGTTGTTGTCGTTCCAAGCGTGGCCTCCCCAGTTCTTGTAGTCGATTCCTATGGTGAAATTATTGCCGGGTAGGAGTCGGAATGACTCATACAATTGCACGCCCATGTTATGGTCGTCCGAGCGGAAGAGATAATCTCTGGGAGATTCGTTCGTATAGTAGCCGTCGTTTATCTTATGGTTTCCCCAGTTGTAGAAAAGACGTATTGCACCGCTCGCTTTGTCGTAGGTGTTCTCCAATCCGATAGAAGCCGTACCTCGCAAGACATCCATCTTGTTGTCGAAGATGGGATTGTCTATTTGCCCCGGGTTTTGAAACTTATATTTGGCCAAGCTAAGGTCACCTGTCGTCTTATAATGCTCGTTGAAGCGATAGCCGAGATTGGCGAATCCATTGGTGATATGGAACTTTGAGTTCTCTCGATGCCCATCTGTGCGGTCGTGGTTGATGGAGATGAAGCTGGAGAAGTTGCCGATGTTATAGCCGTTGTTCACCATATATTTCTGCGTATTATACGATCCGTACATGATGCGTGCTTGCGTTCGTCGGCCCACTTGATGATGGTGTCGGGTGATGATGTTGATCACACCACCCATTGCATTCGATCCATACAACAAAGAGCCCGGCCCGCGGATGACTTCTACCTTTTCGACATCGGACGCTACGTACGTGTCAGGCAATGAATGGCCGAAGATGCCGGCCCATTGCGGCTGCCCATCGAACATGACCAGCACCTTGTTGCCGCTACCCACGCCGCGGATGTTGATGGTGCCTGCAGCCCCTGTCGACACACCAAAGCCGGTGATCCCCTTTTCGGTGACGAACAGCCCCGGCACTTGCTCGGAAAGTACAGGCAACAGAGCCGATTCGCTGCTGTTTTCGATCTGTTCGCGGTCGATGATGGAGATAGTCAGCGGCACAGCGTTGCGGTTCACCTCGATTTTGTTGGCAGATACGACCACGCTATTGAGGTGGATCAGACTGTCGACCTCCAGCGGTTCGGCGGCTTGAGCCGATAAAGTGGCGGCTATTGCGGCAGCCATCATGAATGTTCTCTTCATCTTCATCTTTGTTTTTGACTTTATTGTGTTATCTTTTCTATGATTCGTGTCACTTTTATCGTAAAAAAATGCATTAATCTGCGCGGCTCATCACCAATTTTCCATGTTTGATGCCCTTGATGGCGGTTAGTTTGTCTGCCAACTCGGTCAATCTATGTGCCTCGCCCATGACGGTTGCAATGTGCAGACAGAAGTTTTTGTTGATGAAATATTGCGAAGAAGACAAGATGGCATCCTGATAATTTTGCTCGATGCTGCCGATCTTTGTGCTGATCTCTTTCTTGTCTTGATCATACATTATTATTATAGTACCCGCCACAATATGGTTGCACATCCACTTTTTTTCGGCTACATTTTTCTCGATCAAGAAGCGGATGGCCTGCGAGCGATTGGGGAAACCATTGTCTATGACGTATTGATCCAATGCGTCCGACACCTCTTCTTCGAGTGATACTCCAAACCGTTTTAATGCCATTTTTGCAATTATGATAAATGTATTGTAGTCCAAAGGTAAAAACATTCTTCTGAAAATCAAAGCCTTTTCGAAAAAAATAGCTGCCCTTACGCAAGCTCCTGTGGCAAAAATTCAGACATTCGTGTCACGATTTGAAGAAAGAGAGAAAAAATGAAGTGTTTCATTGGTGAAAAAACATAGGTGTTTTGAATGAGAATCACCTATGTTTCGGACAAAAAACATAAGTGTTTTGAAAAGGAAACACCCGTGTTTTTCGAGCAAAGCTCGAGAACTTTTTCAGAAGTCGTCCGCTTGCGTTCATTATTACTCTTTTAGCCATTTTTCAACTTCAGCGTTAAAATTTTTTCAAAAATAGTTTGCAATAGAGAAAATATTTGTATTTTTATCCCGGATAATTTTCAATGAGCTATCTCTTTTATGTTGTAATGTGTTGTATAACAACTGTAAAGATGTAAAAAAAATGGAGATTATCGGCTTTTTAGCACTGTCTTTTTTGTCTTAAACTAAGGTTACTATTAATGCTCTCGTCTATATTTATTTATATATGAATGAGGAATTAATTAAAGCTGATGAGGAACTTTGTTTTTCTTTTTTGAATCGTTCTGTGGATTAATGATGATAGCCTATAGTTTTTGTTGAGAGCGAATTTTTTTAACACTATGGATTGTTAAAATTATACAACTTAAATCATGTAAAACATTTTATCATGAAAAAGAAACCTTTATTTGTAAGTTTAGCATTGTTGCTTGCCGGCATAGGGCAGGCGAACGCTGTGACACCGAGTCAGCTATCCACGTCACAGCCATCACGCGCCTCTGTCGCTGATGCAAAGCGTATTCAGGGAGTAGTATTGGACGCAGCCGGCGTCCCAATCATTGGTGCAAATGTGATAGTAGAGGGCACGACCATCGGATCTATCACAGACATGGATGGCCATTTCACGATCGAAGGGGTCGAGGAGGGGGCCAGGTTAAAGATATCCTATATCGGATATATCGACCAAGTCATCACGATCACCAAGCAGTCGGACTACTCCATCTCTTTGAAAGAAGATTCACACAATTTGGACGAAGTGGTGGTAGTCGGTTATGGTGTTCAGAAGAAAGTGAACATGACCGGTTCTATTTCGAATGTAAAGTCTGATGAATTGACGGCTATTCCTAATACGAACCTCTCCAACTCGTTGGCTGGTCGTGCGCCGGGAGCTACGATTGTGGGCAATTCAGGCTTGATGGGTTCCTCTTCAGAGATTCGCTTGCGTGGTGGCTTTGCCGACCCGCTGTTTGTCATCGATGGTATTATTCGCGACAAAGAAGCGTTCGATGCATTGGAGCCTTACGAGATCGACCAGATGAGTTTCTTGAAAGATGCCGCTACCGCTTCCATTTATGGATCGGCAGCCGGTAATGGTGTCGTATTGGTCACGACCAAAAGCGGAACGAAAAATGCCAAACCTGTCTTTAACTATCAAGGATCGTATGCTGTCAGCACGCCAACCCAAGAGCTGTTTGCCGACCGTTGGACGGCAGTCGACGATTTGAAATATCAGAATGCCGTAGCACGTTTCAAGGGCTTGACCGAGCCGAATGGCACAGCAGAGTTCGACTATTTTACCAACAATAATATCAACTATAACGTAAACGATTACATTTGGCAGAACCCTTGGAACACGAAACATTCGTTGAGTGTAACAGGCGGTACAGAGAAAGTACAATATTATGTAATGGGTTCGTTCTTGTCGGAAGAGGGTTCGTATGTATCGTTGAAGAATAAGAAATACTCTTTGCGTTCGAACTTGACGATGGAATTGAGCAAGTACATCAAGATGAATGTCAACTTGGACGCTAACCAGTCGAACGACCAACGTTTCTATTGGCCGTTCTCGGGAGACGATGACCAAGCCGTTTATGACTTGTATCGTTGTACATTCAATGCGATGAAGACGACACCGTTCTATTCGAACTTGGATGGTACACCTTCTTCGACCGTTACACCTTATCCTATTTACCAAGACTATGGTTCATGGCAAGGATGGAACCCTGTCGACCAGGTGATAGGTAACCGTTACTTGAAGACGCGTCGTCGTAACGTTACCGGCATCGTATCGTTCGATATCAATTTGGACTTCATCACAAAGGGCTTGAGCACGAAGGTGGTGGGCAACTATATCGGCCACGACTACAACCGTAAACGTTTCATGACCTATCAGAAGAACTATAAGTTTCAGCAAGCAGACCCTGAAGGGAACCGTTTCTTGCCGGCTCCTTTGAATTTGGATGAGTACAATACATTCACTTTCTCGCAGAACTATGAGAACTTAGAGTATCAAGTAAAGCAACTTTGGAGCGAGCAGTTCAACTGGTTCTTGAACTACAACAATTCATTCGGCAAGCATGATGTAGGCGCTATGGTCGTATTCGAGCAAGCTTCGAACGGCGGCGAATATGTACAGGCCAAGGGCGAAGAGCCATTGACGAATTTGGATCAGATGTTCAACTATTCGAGCGACGCAGAGCGCCGCACGGGCGATGCCAAAGAGTATACAGGCGGGCGCCTCTCTTGGATTGGTCGTTTCAACTATACATATGACCAAAAGTATATCGCCGAGTTCTCTTTCCGCTATGATGGAAACACACTCTTCCCTGAAGGACATCGTTGGGGCTTCTTCCCCTCTGTGTCAGCTGCATGGCGTATCAGCCAAGAGTCTTTCATGGAGAACACATCGAGCTGGTTGAGCAACTTGAAGCTGCGTGCATCTTATGGTACGACAGGTAATGACTTGGATGTAGACAATAATGAGATCTCGGCTTTCTCTTATTTGCAGAAGTATGGAACGGGCTCTACTTATATTTTCGGCAGCAACTTGGGCAATACTATTGTAGCAGGCGCAACGCCGAACACAACATTGACATGGGCTACCTCCAGAACCTACAACGGAGGTTTGGATTTTGGCTTCTTCGACAATCGCTTGTCGGGTACGTTTGATGCCTTCTATCGTAAGGAGACGGATATTTTAGGCTCGCGTACTGTTTCTATCCCAAGTACCTATGGACAGACATTAGCCCCTGAGAATTATGCTGAACGTTCATGGCGAGGAGGCGAATTGGCCTTGACATGGATGGATCAAGCCATGCATGGAGAGATTACCTATTCTGCTTATGTCAACTTAGGCTTTGCACGTGACCAGTGGGATGTATTGGACGAATCGGCCATTTACAAAGAAGGTGGCAATCTTCATTCACTCTCCAAGATCGGCAAGTCGGCTACGATTCTGAAAGGACTCATTGCCGACCATTTGTTGACAGACCAGGCAGAGGTAGATGCTTTGAAGGCAAAAGGCTTCAAGCAGTTCGGACGCGATCCTTATTTGGGTGGTATCTTGTATAAGGACACACGCGGTGATGGCTATTCAGAAGGGCCTGATGGCAGAATCGACAGCAATGATTCTTACAACTTGTTGAGTGAAAATGGTACGCCTCGTATCAACTATGGTTTTGGCGGTAATATCAAATGGAAAGGCATTTCGTTGGATATTCACTTCCAAGGAGTAGGCAAGTATGATCGTTTCGTAGGTGGTGTCGATGGAGGTTTCTACCAGCATGGTGGTGCTGTTCGCCCTTACTTCCCTATTTGGACCAGCGACAAGGTATATGACCCCGATACCAACCCCAATGGTGTCTATCCTCGTATCACAGGCTCGAGTTGGTATGAATCAGGCGCAGGCAACACCAGTTATTGGATGCGCAATGGCGCTTATTTGCGATTGAAGAACTTGAACATTGGCTATGACTTGCCGAAGGTTATCCTTCGTCCGTTGGGCATCACTCATGCGCAGATTTTTGCCAATGCAACGAACCTGTTCTGTATCTCGGCCGTAAATGAATTCTTGGATCCTGAGCAGAAATACTATGATTCTTATCCGTTGATGAGAACCTTCTCTTTCGGTCTTAATTTCTCATTCTAACCTCAAAATAGAAAGATCATGAAACTAACTAAAATCAAATATGTAGTATTGGGTGCCCTCTTTGCCATAGGAGGGATGACAACAGGTTGCGATACCTTGGATATTGATAACCTTGAGACCTACGACGAGTCAATGGTATGGAACGACTCCAACTTGGCAACGGCATATGTGAACAACCTTTATGCCGAATGCTTCACCAACTGGTCTGCTTCGGCCGATTACAATTCGGATATTTTGACAGGTATGCCTTGGTATTTAGGCACCATTACGGAGACAGGTGGCAGCTATAAGCGGTGGACCTATACTGAAATTCGCCACATCAACGAAGCCATCAAGCGTTTGGAAAACAGCAACGAGTTGGATAAGTCGTTGTGTACTAATTTATTGGGGCAGGCCTATTTCATGCGTGCTTACATGTATTATTGGATGGTATTGTATCATGGCGGTGTTCCTTATTTGAAGACTCCACAAAATAAGGATACAGATGATTTGTATGTGAAACGCAACACTACGGCCGAATGTTTCCAATATATAATAGATGATTTGGACAAAGCCATCACACTGTTGCCTGAGAAGATTGCAGGCAGCTCGAGCGACTACGGGCGTGTGGATCAATGCTTTGCCAAGTCGTGGAAGGCTAAGACATTGTTGCTGAAGTGCTCTCCGCAGTTCAATCCCAACCATCCTTATGACAATGCATATTGGAATGAGGCTTATACGGCAGCCAAAGAGGCTTACGACTTCTGCGTGGCACATGGCATTGGCTTGACTGAAAAGTATAGTGATATATGGTTGCAAGAGCAAGGGCCCGAAGTGGTGTTCCCTGTGATCAATAGCAACCCCAATCGTGTATCGGGTTGGTCGCAGAGTACACGCCCGGCATCTATCAGCCGTGGTACGAACTCCTACAACCCGACGTGGGAATTTGTTAAAGATTTCCCCATGTTGGATGGTAAACGCTACGATGATCCGAGTGGAAAGTACTATGTAGGAGATGAAACAGCTTTGCTGAAATCGTTTTGGAAGAATCGCGATCCACGTTTCAATGAAGTGGTTCTCTATAATGGTGCAGCCTATCCGGTAGCAGGAAAGCCGGCCAACTATCGCCAATACAATGCGTTGGGTATCAGTAACTCTGACGACCAGTATGGCATCAACCCGGCAGCCCACACCAATGCGGTCAATAATGATTCGTATAGCGGTTTCTATAACTACAAGGCTGCCGACATGACACTGACGCAGGCCACTTGTTTGACATATGATATAGACTTCATCTTGATGCGCTTCCCTGAGGTGATGTTCATCTATGCAGAAGCTGCCAATGAGACAGGCCACTCAGATGTGTCGATTGATATGTTGAAGCAGATCAGAAAACGTGCTGGTATTGAAGCCGGGGCCGATGGTCTTTATGGCTTGAGCGTTGGCAGTCGTGAAGCCATTCGGAAAGCGATCTTGGACGAGCGTGAAATAGAACTCTGCTACGAAGGTCATCGTTTTTGGGATTTGCGTCGTACGCGTAACATGATGAAGTTGGCAGGTTGGACCAAACATGGTGTAGAAGCCATTGCCATCAATGCAGACGGTACGGATATGGATCTGAATACGGCACGAGAGAAGACCAACAACTACGAATTGACGACGGGCGACTTCCGTTATGAGATCCGCCAGGTGCCTTACACGGCAGCCGCAGAGCGTGAGTTTGTTATTGAGGAATCATTCTACTTCTTCCCGATCCAGAAAGTGAATTTGGATGAGAACCCCAACTTGGAACAGAACAACAACTGGGGCGGTACCTTCAACCCGACCATGGAATAAGTGAGTTGGTGCGACAACTATATAGTCGGTTGTTAGCATGATACTACACCATTATTATAACTATTGAAGAAAGATTTGCTACCTGCTGTCAGTAGGCTTTGCACTTATAGGAGAAAAAACTATCAGAGGCAGGGCAACTGATAGTATGGTAGCAAATTGCTTTTTTAAATTCTTTCAAGATTATTTTCCAAAAAAGTAGATATAAGATTCCACCTGTTCGAATATTTCTTTATCTTTGTCGGGATAGGAGGTACACCTGACAGAAAACAGAAGGATTTTTGAATTGACAAAACGAGAACAACCATCGTGTTCTCTGTTTTTTGATGGTAGAATAGTTTATAAAACAGAATAAGATATGAACAAGAAACTGTCTTTAATGGCGGCAGCCATGTTGTTTGCTTTCACAAGCATCCAGGCTGAAAACAAGATCACGATTGGTACGATCCAATACGATCTGAGTGACATCGATAAGAGTTTTAAGGAGTTGCACGACCAAGGATTTGGCTCGTGCGAGATCAACTACCGCGCCAACACGCTGACCAAAGAGTTTGCCGAGAAGGTAAAGAAGGCTTCGGCCAAGCACAATATAAAGGTGACGACCGTGGTAGGTGTACCGGGCAAGCACAACCAATGGAACTTCCGCATGGGGCCATCGACAATCGGTTTGGTGCCGACCGAAGACCGTGCCGAGAAGATCAAGGTCTATCATGAGATGATTGATTTTTGTGCGATGGCAGGCGTGCCCGCCATGCACTCACACTTTGGCTTTATCCCCGAAGATTGCTCGTCGGAGCAATATAAAGATTTCATTAAGGTGATGCAGGAGTTGGCCACCTATGCCAAAGAGCGTGGCATCATGATCTATTTCGAGACAGGGCAGGAGACGCCGACCACATTGATCCGTGCGTTGAAAGACATCGGCACCGGCAATGTGTTCATCAACTGCGACTTGGCCAACCTCTTGATGTATGGCAAAGCCAACTCGTTGGATGCTGTCAAGCAATTCGGGCCACTGATCAAGGAATTTCATGCCAAAGATGGCAAATATCCCGACCCAGCCAATCCTTATGAGTTGGGCGAAGAGGTGCCTATCCCTACAGGCTTGGTCGATTTCCCCGCAGTCATTGCCGAGTTGAAACGCCAAGGCTTTGAAGGAGCGGTGACGATTGAGTGTGAGTTGAACGGCTCGCAGCACGATTATGTCGTTAAGACGCGTGAATATTTGCAAGAGTTATTGGACAAATAACCATCTTCAAGAAAAAATAGTGGGG
>CAVJQR010000005.1:8303-29086 GCA_963651605.1 Agathobaculum sp. | reverse complement strand
ACCCGTATAAAAACGAATACATTGTAAAAACAAAAAAATAGTACTATGGGAACAAACAGAAGGGACTTTATCAAAACCCTTGGAGGCGTTGCACTCTTCACGATTGTGCCACGCAATGTGTTGGGTAAAGGCTATATAGCCCCCAGCGATCAGCTGACGAAAGGAATCATCGGTACAGGTGGCATGGGACGTGGCCATGTGAATTATGCAGGAACACGTCTGGTAGCTGTCTGCGATGTCGACAAAAACCATTTGGAGTTAGGCAAGAACTTGGTGAAGGAAAAGATAGCAGCCTATCACGACTTCCGCGAATTGATCCTCGATCCGAATGTAGACATTGTGCATATCGCCACGCCACCCCATTGGCACGGCATCATGTCTGTCGAAGCAGCAAAGGCAGGGAAAGACATCTGGTGTGAGAAGCCTATGACGCGTACCATTGGCGAAGGAAAACGCGTGATGGAGGCCGTCAAGCAATACGGGCGCATGTTTCGTCTGAACACATGGTTTCGCTTCAAGGACCAGTTCTATGGCTTGGGCACTCCTGTCAAGCCATTGAAGAAATTAGTGCAAAGCGGCTTGTTGGGATGGCCATTGAAGGTGACCATCAGCAAGCATACAGGCTTTGATTGGAAATTCTATTGGGTAGGAAAAGAGTATCTTGAGCCGCAACCTATCCCTTCCGAGTTGGACTACGATATGTGGTTAGGCCCGGCACCTTACAAACCTTACAATGCCCATCGCGTACATCAAACGTTCCGCGGGTATTGGGACTATGATGCAGGAGGATTAGGCGACATGGGTCAGCACTATATCGACCCTGTGCAATACATCCTCGGTAAAGACAACGCCAGCCCTATCAAGGTCGAGGTAGATGCACCGCAGCAGCACCCCGACGCTGTTGGCACATGGCGCTCGATCACTTATACTTATGCCGATGGTTGTCAGATCGTTTTGTGGGGTGGCGACTATGGCGATCCGAACACCCCTTACATTGCCGGTCCGAAAGGAAATGTATATAAGAATTTCGTTTGCGATATCCCCGATTGGGAGAAGAAATTGGCCGAGTTCCCTGACCCAGAGCCACAAGTGACTGACTTCATCGAGAGTGTGAAGACACGCCAGCCCTTTGCCTTGAACGAGCGCAACGGCTTCCGCTCTGCTACGATCGTCAACATGGGAGGTGTCGCACTGCGTTTGAACCGTACGTTGAACTTCGACCCTGAGAAATTGGAGTTTATTGACGATGAGGCCGCCAATCGTTTGATTGACCAACCGATTCGTTCACCTTGGAATATTTAAGAAAAGAGGGTATTAACAACTAAAAAAGATTTGAACGTATGAGAAAAGCATATATGACAATCAGCGCCCTCTTGTTGTGCGCAGGCATGATGATGGCACAAGCGCCGGCAAATCGCACATCTAAGACCATTGCAGCTGATGTATTGGCACAGATGCCGGCCGGTGAACAGAAGAACTATAATGAGTTGATAGGGCAGCTGAGCCAAGCAGGCGACGAAGCTGTTCAGACATTGGTCGGCATGATCAATGCCCCGGGCAAGGGCAGCAATGCGCAAGTGGATTACGCCTTGAGCGGTTTGTCACACTACGTCATGGCAAAGGGGCAGGAGAGTGCACGCGCCACTGTCTCGAAAGCCTATGTGAAAGCTTTGCAAGCTGTATCGGAACGTGAGACAAAAGCCTTTTTGATGCGCCAGCTTCAGATCGTGGGAGGCGACGAGGCAGTCGATGCCTTGGCTGATTACCTGACCGACAAAGAGTTGAGCGGACCTGCTGCACGCGCCCTGTCAAGCATCGGCACGAAAGCAGCCGGCAGTGTATTGGTCAGCGCTTTGCAATCGCGTGTAGCGATGGGCACCAAAGCCAAGTGCGACATTATCAATGCCATTGCCGAGGCAAAGGTAAGCGGTGCTGAAGATCTGCTGCTGACCTATGTCGACAACCAAGAGACCAATTTGCAGAAAGCGGCCCTCTATGCCTTGAGCCAAGTAGGTACGAAAGCCTCCTTGAAAGCATTGGGCGATGCTGCTGCCAAAGCTGATTATACGATGGAGAAGAGCGGTGCCAACGAGGCCTATATTGCCTTGATCAAGCACCTTGCCGCCACAGGCAACAAGGCCGATGCCGAGAAGGCAGCCAAGGACCTGCAGAAGAAAGCATTGAAGGCCAACCGTCTGCAGACGCGTGAGGCCGCCTTGGAGATCATCCTCTCCTTGCAGGAAAGTAAAGATGCTACGAAGAGTGTGCTGACCGCCTTGAAGGATAGCGATAAGGACTATCGCAATGCCGCCTTGCGTTATGCTTCCTCCTTTGTGGGCGAGGCAGACTATATCGAAATTGTCAAAGCAGCACAGAAGGCCAAGTCTGACGTGAAGGTAGATGTCATCAATTGGATCGGTCGCGAGGCGAAATGCCCACAGAAGAACCCTGTGCTGAAGAAGTTGATGCTTCGTTTCGACCTCTCTTTGGCACAAGTATTGACGCAGCAGCTCAAGTCGGGCGACTTTGCCGTAGAGCAAGCGGCCGCTTGGACGATGGTCAAGTTGGGTGATGCCTCCTTTATCCCTACCATTGCCAACCTCTTGACCTCTTCTGACAAGCAAGAGATCTTGTTGGCGCAAGATGCGTTGTTAGCCTTCCCGGGCGACATTGACAACGCTGTGGCTGAAACCATCGGCAAAGCAGGCGACGAAGGCAAGGTTGCCGCGTTGGAGCTGTTGGCTGCCCGTATGGCCGACTCGAAGGTCAACACCGTCCTTGATCAGCTGAAGAGCTCTTCTGCCGCTGTGAAAGAGGCGGCTCAAAAGGCGTTGCCGAAGGTGGTGGTAGCCAAAGACTTTACTACGGTGTGCGGCATATTGGAGTCGCAACCGGCCAACGATGTGAAGTTAGCGCAGGATGCCGTTATCGCTTCTGTCCACTTTATGCCGAAGGCAGAGCAGGTACAGACCGTCACACGCCGCATGTATCAGGCCGGCGAAGCAAACAAATCACGCTACTATGCCGTATTGGCTTCGACAGGCGATGCAAAAGCGTTGCAGACTATCATCGATGGCTGCAAGAAGAACACCGGCACTGCCCAAGAGGATGCCGTCAAGGCGCTGATCAGCTGGGAAGGGTTGGATGCTGCCGACTATCTCTATGATATAGCCAAAGGCTCGGGCAGCTTGGCAACGCAGTCGCTGGAGCGCTATGTGAACCTCATTGCCTCTTCCGATCTGACGGGCGAAAATAAACTGATCCGTTTGCGTAAAGCGATGGATATCGCCAAGAGTGATGACATTCGCAGCCTGGTTTTGAAGAAGGTTGAGGCCACAGGTACCTATCTTTCGATGCTCTATGCCGCCGAATATCTTGATAACAAAGCCGTACAACAACCGGCTGCCAATGCGGTGATGAACATCGCCTTGGGCCACCCTGAATATACAGGCCAAAATGTGAAGGCCATGTTGGAGAAGGTCATGCGGGTATTGGATAACCCTGATGCCCATTATCAGGTGGAAGGCATCAAGAAACACTTGGCAGAGATGCCGGACGAGGTGGGCTTCGTCTCTATGTTCAACGGCAAGGACCTCGCCGGATGGAAAGGTATGGTCGAGGGCGGTAACCCTTACAAGCGCTATGCCTTGAAACCTGCCAAATTGGAAAGCGAACAGAAGAAAGCCGATGAGCGTATGCGTGCCGACTGGAAGGTGGAAGATGGCTGCTTGGTCTATGTCGGTTCGGGCTATGACAACCTATGCTCCGAAAAGCAATATGGCGACTTCGAGATGATTGTCGACTGGATGCTTGACCCCGCAGGAAAAGAGCCTGACGCAGGTATCTACTTGCGTGCTACCCCGCAGGTGCAGATCTGGGATACCTCCCGTGTCGATGTTGGTGCACAAGTGGGCTCGGGCGGATTGTACAATAACCAGACCAACGAAAGCAAACCATCGAAGGTGGCCGACAATAAGTTGGGCGAATGGAACACCTTCCACATCAAGATGGTGGGCGATCGTGTGACGGTCGACCTCAATGGCGAGCGCGTCGTCGACAATGTCATCATGGAGAACTATTGGGACCGCAGCAAGGCCATCCTCCCTGTCGAGCAGATCGAACTGCAGGCTCATGGCAGCAAGTGCTACTTCCGCAACATCTACGTGAAGGAGCTGCAGCGCCAGGAGCCCTTCGTATTGTCTGATGAGGAGAAGAAAGAGGGTTACGAAATCCTGTTCGATGGCACGAATATGTACCAGTGGCAAGGCAACACGGGCGACTATATCCTCGAGGACGGCTGTATCTCGATGGTGCCCAGCCGCAGCTTTGGCGGTAACCTCTACACCAAGAAGGAGTATGCCAACTTCATCTACCGCTTCGAGTTTCAACTGACACCGGGTGCCAATAATGGCGTGGGGCTCCGTGCACCGTTGGAGGGCGATGCCGCTTACGTCGGTATGGAGAGCCAGATCCTCGATTGCGAGCATCCTATCTATAAGGATATCACCCCCTACCAGCACCACGGATCCATCTATGGCATTTTGAAAGCTGCCGAGTCGCACCATGATGCCATGAAGCCTACGGGCGAGTGGAACCAGGAGGAGATCGTTTGCGATGGCGACAACATCAAGGTGACACTCAACGGTGTGGTGATCGTCGAAGGCAATATCCGCGATGCGGTCAAGAATGGTACCCCCGACAAGAAAGAGCACCCGGGTCTCTTCAACAAAAAGGGCCATATCGGCTTCTTGGGCCACGGCTCACCTGTCAAGTTCCGCAACATACGTGTCAAGGAATTGAAATAAAAAGATAGGAAACTAAACGATAAAAGGCACATCTGCTTCGGCGGGTGTGCCTTTTTTTGCTTTATATTTGGCTGTCTCATTACCAATTTGTAACTTAGGCGCAAAAACTTAAGAGAAAAAAATTATGACAGTAGTAGAACGTTTATTACGATATGTGACCTACAGCACGCAATCGAGCGAAGAGACGAGAGTCACCCCCAGCACAGCGGGACAGCGCACCTTTGCCGAAGCATTGGTCAACGAGTTGGAAGAGTTGGGGTTGGAAGAGATCTCCATCGACGAACACGCCTATGTGATGGCCACCTTGCCTGCCAACACCGATGCCCCACTCCCCACCATCGGCTTTATCTCCCACCTCGACACCAGCCCCGATATGTCGGGCGATGGCGTGAAGCCACGCATCGTGCGGTATGAAGGGGGCGACATTACCCTGAACGAGGCGCAGCAGATCGTGCTTTCCCCTACGATGTTTCCCGAGATGGCCCACTATGTAGGGCAGGAGCTGATGGTGACAGACGGTACCACGCTGTTGGGAGCCGACGACAAAGCCGGCATTGCCGCTATCGTCTCGGCAGTGGCTTACCTCAAGGAACACCCCGACATCAAGCATGGAAAGGTACGCATCGCCTTCACGCCCGACGAGGAGATAGGCGAGGGGGCCGACCATTTCGACGTGCAACGCTTCGGATGCGACTGGGCTTATACCGTCGATGGCGGTGCCCTTGGCGAGTTGGAGTATGAAAACTTCAATGCCGCTGCTGCGAAAGTGCGCTTCAAGGGGTTGAACGTCCACCCGGGCACGGCAAAGGACAAGATGATCAACGCCGCCCTCTTGGCCGTCGAGTTTGCCTCATGGCTACCCACCGGACAACGCCCCGAGCACACAGAGAAGTATGAAGGTTTCTATCACCTGATTGCCATGGAGGGCGGTGTGGAGAATGCCACCCTTTCCTATCTCATCCGCGACCATTCCCGCGAACTGTTCGAAGAGAAGAAGCAACGGATGGCCTCTTTGGTGGAGTGTATGAACGCCACCTATCCGAGCAGCACCACCCTCGAGCTGCGCGACCAATATTACAACATGCGTGAAGTGGTAGAGCCGAAGCAATATATCATCGACTTGGCCTTCCAAGCGATGGAGCAGGTGGGTGTCCACCCACTGATCCAACCGATACGTGGCGGTACGGACGGTGCCCGTCTTTCGTTCATGGGCCTCCCTTGTCCGAACCTCTTCACCGGCGGTCATAACTTCCACGGACGCTACGAATACATCCCGTTGCCCTCGTTGCAGAAGGCAATGGAGACGGTTGTCAAGATTATCGAACTGAATGCACAATCAAAAGCAAAATAAAACTCTGATATAAGAATAAATCTAAATCATGAAACGATGAAAACAACACCATTTACAGACGTACACATCGCTCTTGGAGCCAAGATGCATGAATTTGCAGGGTATAACATGCCGATCGAATACTCAGGTATTTTAGATGAACACATGACCGTGGTCAACGGCGTGGGGGTGTTCGATGTCTCCCACATGGGCGAGTTTTGGGTGAAAGGCCCGAAAGCTTTGGATTTTATCCAGGCTGTCACCTCCAACGACGCCTCCGTCTTGCCGATCGGGAAAGCACAATACACCTGCTTCCCCAACGAACAAGGAGGCATAGTTGACGATCTCCTGGTCTACCATTACGAAGAAGAGAAATACCTGCTGGTGGTCAATGCCGCCAATATCGAGAAGGATTGGGACTGGTGCGTCAGCCACAATACGGTAGGTGCCGAGTTGGAGAACGCCTCCGATCGGATGGCGCAGCTCGCCATCCAAGGCCCGAAGGCCCAAAAGGTGCTGCAACGCCTCACCTCGGTCGATCTCTCTTCCATCCCCTACTATGCCTTCACCACCGGCGACTTCGCAGGGTGCCCGAAGGTGATCATCTCCAACACCGGCTATACAGGTGCCGGCGGTTTCGAACTCTACTTCTATCCGAACGATGCCTTGTCGATTTGGAATGCCATCTTCGAAGCGGGCCGGCCGGAAGGGATCAAGCCGATCGGATTGGGAGCCCGCGATACGCTCCGTCTAGAGATGGGCTTTTGTCTCTATGGCAACGATCTGGACGATACCACTTCGCCGATAGAGGCCGGCTTGGGATGGATCACCAAGTTCGTAGAAGGGAAGAACTTTACCAACCGGGCCGAGTTGGAACGCCAAAAGAAGGAAGGGGTGGCGCGCAAGCTCTGTGCCTTCGAGTTGGTGGACAAGGGCATTCCTCGCCACGGCTACGAGATCGTCGATGCCGAGGGCTACCCTATCGGCACCGTCACCTCCGGCACCATGTCGCCCGTACTGAAGAAGGGCATCGGCATGGGCTATGTGAAGACTGACTGTGCGAAGGTCGGCACTGAGATCTATGTCAAGGTGCGCAACCGCAACCTCAAGGCGCAGGTGGTCAAACCTCCTTTTCGTAAATAGTAAACAGTAATCCATCAAGGCGTTGCCTCGCTCCGGCTGAAGACTTTCATCCACGTGGGGCAGCGCTCTATGCATAACAATCGAAAATGAAAAAGATACGTTTTGGAGTGGTCGGCACCAATTTTATCACCGATTGGGTCATTGCCGGCGCACGCGAGGATGAGCGCTTCGAATTGGTGGCCGTCTGCTCGCGCACACAAGAACGGGCCGATGCCTTTGCCGCCAAGCACCATATCCCCTATACCTTCACCTCGCTCGATGAGATGGCGGCCTCTCCGCTGGTGGATGCCGTCTATATTGCATCGCCCAACTACAAGCATGCCGAGCAGAGCATCCTCTGTATGAACCACGGCAAGCATGTGCTGTGCGAAAAACCGTTGGCCTCGAATGCCCGCGAAGCGCAGCAGATGATCGCAGCCTCCGAAGCGAACCGTGTCACTCTGATGGAGGCCATGAAGCCGACGCTCACCCCCCGCTTCAAGGCCCTTCGCGAGGCGCTCCCCCGAGTGGGAGTGGTGCGCCGCTATTTCTCGGCCTACTGCCAATACTCTTCGCGCTATGACAAGCTGAAGGAGGGAGTTGTGCTGAATGCTTTCAACCCACAGCTCTCCAATGGTGCCATGATGGATATTGGTGTTTATACGGTCTATCCTATGGTGGTGCTCTTCGGTCGCCCTCGCCGTATCACGGCCTCGGGCATCCTGCTGAGCAGCGGGGCGGACGGGCAAGGGGCGGTCAACTTCGATTACGACGGAATGAACGCCACCGTGCTCTACTCCAAAATCGCCAATTCGTCGCTCCCCACGGAAATAGAGGGGGAAGATGGCAACCTGACGGCCGATCGCATCAACCAAATCCATCGCATCACCTGGCAACCGCGACCCATGGCCGCCTCGGGCAAGGGCGAGCCAACCCCCATCGAAGAGCTGACCGTACCTACCACGCATGACGAGTATTACTATGAGGTAGCAGAGTTTATCGATCTGATCCTCGCCGGCCGGCGAGAGTCAGCCGTCAATAGCCACCAAAACTCACTGATCACGCTCGAGATCATAGACGAGGTACGCCGACAATTAGGCATCGTCTATCCGGCGGATTAAGGAGGGGGCTGTTTGTTCGGCACCTTCAGAGAAAAAAGAGAGGGTGCCGAGGGGGTGAAAAAACATGCCGAGCTTTTTGAAAAAACATGGGGTGTTTTTTAGAAAAAGCTCGGGACCTTTTTTCTCATTCATCGGGGCCTTCCTCTCATCCTCCCCCATGTACAAAACAAAAGGCCCTTCCCCTTTATGGATGCGGGGGAAGAGCCTTGTTATAGGAAGTTACGGCATGCTTAGTAGGCAGCGTCGTGTACGCCTTTGACAGCGCGTCCGCTCGGGTCGTTCATGTTCTTGAACGAGGCATCCCAGGCGAGGGCCTCGGCTGTCGAGCAGGCTACGCTCGGCACGCTCGGCACAGAGCGAGCAGCACTTTCGCTGGGGAAGTGCTCTTCGAAGATGGAGCGGTAGTAGTACTCCTCCTTGTTCATCGGGGTGTTGATCGGGAAGCGTTCGGCTGCGTGTGCCATCTCTTCGTCTGATACAGCCTCGGAGGTAACCTTCTTCAGCGTGTCGATCCAGCTGTAACCCACACCGTCGGAGAACTGCTCTTTCTGACGCCAAGCGATTTCGGCGGGCAACATGTCGCTGAAGGCTTCGCGAAGGATCTTCTTTTCGATGGTCTTGCCCGGGCACATCTTCGCTTCGGGGTTGATGCGCATGGCAACGTCGAGAAACTCCTTGTCGAGGAACGGTACGCGCCCTTCGACGCCCCAGGCGCAGAGGCTCTTGTTGGCACGGAGACAGTCGTAGAGGTAGAGCTTGCTCAGCTTGCGGACGGTCTCTTCGTGGAAGGCCTTGGCATTGGGGGCCTTATGGAAGTAGAGATAACCACCGAACACCTCGTCGGCCCCTTCGCCGCTTAACACCATCTTGATACCCATGCTCTTGATGACACGCGAGAGGAGGTACATCGGGGTAGAGGCGCGGACGGTAGTCACGTCGTAGGTCTCGATATAGTAGATCACATCGCGGATAGCATCGAGTCCCTCCTCGATGGTGTAGTTGATCTCGTGGTGGACGGTACCGATCGCATCGGCCACCTTCTTGGCAGCAGCCAAATCGGGTGCTCCCTTCAGGCCGACGGCAAACGAATGGAGCTGTGGCCACCAAGCATCGGACTGGTCGTTAGTCTCGATACGTTTCGAAGCAAACTTCTTGGCTACGGCCGAAGTGATGGATGAGTCCAAGCCGCCGGACAGTAACACGCCGTAAGGCACATCGCTCATCAACTGGCGTTTGACGGCTGCTTCGAGGGCATCGTGCAGCTCCTGTACAGAGGCAGGGTTGTCTTTGACGGCATCGTACGTCATCCAGTCGCGCGTATACCAACGGGTCAATTGATGATCTTCGCTATAGTAGTAGTGGCCCGGCTTGAACTGGTCGTATTCGGTGGCATAACCTTCGAGTCCCTTCAGCTCTGAAGAGACCATCACATGGCCGGCGGCATCGTGGCCGATATACATCGGGATGACGCCGATCGGGTCGCGGGCGATCAGATAGACATCTTTCTCGGCGTCGTAGAGAGCAAAAGCGAAGATACCGCTCAGGTCTTCGAGGAAGTGGATGCCCTTCTTGCGGTAGAGGGCCAAGATCACTTCACAGTCCGAACCGGTCTGGAACTCATACTCGTCCTTGAGCTGTTCGCGGATCTCCTTATGGTTGTAGATCTCGCCGTTGACGGCCAAGATCAGTTTGCCGTCCTTGCTTTTGAGCGGTTGTCCGCCCGAGGTAGGGTCGACGATGGAAAGACGTTCGTGCGCCAAGATGGCTGTCTTCCCTTCATAGATACCGCTCCAGTCCGGTCCGCGGTGGCGGATACGTTTACTCATGATCAATGCTTGCTTGCGCAGTGAGGCTTCGCCCTCACGGATGTCGAAAATTGCAGTTATACCACACATATTCTTTTTTCTCCTCTTCGTTAATATGCCGGCATGCAGTCGCGGCCGGTTATTTTTGTTTGTTTTTTATATGTTTTGTTGTTTATTTTGTCAAATATTGATCGATTGCTTCGGCAGTCTTCTTGCCGGCTGCCATAGCCCTTACCACCAAGCTGGCACCGCTGACGGCATCACCGCAGGCAAACACCTTGAAGGCCGAGGTCTTCATCCCCTCGTCGGTGGCGATGTTCTGCCGTCCGTCGAGGCTCAACCCCAACTGTTTCACCAAGCCGTCGTGTTCGGGGTGGACAAAGCCCATGGCGAGGAAGACGAGATCGGCCTCGATGGTCTCCACCTTGCCGGTCTTTTTCATCTGCGGACGCTCGCCGGCTGCGCCGGGTATCCATTCCACCTCTTCCACTTCGACGCCCTTCAGCACGCCCTGCTCGCTGACGAAGCGGTTTGTGGCGAGCGACCAACGGCGGATACATCCCTCCTCGTGACTGCTACTGGTCTTGAGGATCTGCGGGTACATAGGCCAAGGGGTGGCGGGGTTATAGTCGACCGGCGGCTTGGGCATGATCTCGATCTGCGTGACGCCGGCCGCATGCTGGCGGTTGGCCGTCCCGACGCAGTCGCTACCCGTATCGCCGCCACCGATGATCAGCACCTTCTTGCCCTTGCAGCTGATCAGTTTGTCTTGCGGCACAGGGATGCCTTCCAACTGTCGGTTCTGTTGCGAAAGGAGGTCGAGGGCGAAGTAGACACCCTTGGCCGAGCGCCCCTCGATAGGGAGGTCGCGTGGCACCTCCGATCCGATGGCGAGGCAGACGGCATCGAATGAGCGGACAATCTCTTCGGCCGACACGTCTGTGCCGACGAAAGTATTGACCTTAAACGTGACCCCTTCTTGCTCCATGATGCGTATGCGGCGGTCGATGATGTTCTTGGCCAATTTGAAGTTGGGGATACCGAAGCGGAGCAATCCGCCCGGCTTCTCATTCTTCTCGTATACCGTCACCTCATATCCCTTATGGTTCAGACGGTTGGCAACTGCCAAGCCCGAAGGACCGCTACCGATCACTGCCACACGATGGCCGTTGCGCACAGGGGTGACAGGTTGTACATATCCTTCGCGGAAGGCGGCTTCGATGATGGCCACCTCATTCTCGCGGATGGTCACCGGCTCGTGGCAGCTGAGGTTCAACACGCAGCTCTTCTCGCAGAGGGCAGGGCAGATACGCCCTGTGAACTCGGGGAAGTCGCTCGTGGCGATCAATATCTCGTAGGCCTCTTTCCAGTTGCCTTTGTATAGCATCTCTTGCCATTCGGGCTGTTTGTTGCCCAACGGGCAGGCCCAATGGCAGAACGGAACGCCACAGTCCATGCAACGTGATGCTTGCGTGCGGCGGTCGTTCGTGTTCAATGTTTGTTCCACTTCACTGAAATCGTCAATGCGATCGTGTACCGGACGGTAGCCGGCCTCTTTGCGGTGTATAGTAAGGAATGCCTTAGGATTTCCCATATCTTTCTTTATCGTTTGGAATCGAACAATCTGTTAATAATCTCTTTGCATCTGTGCAATCTTCTCTTGCCACTTCTTCATCTGCTCCTCCTGCAGCACCTTCTTGTACTCGATCGGAACGACTTGGATGAATTCGTCGACATACTTGTCCCATTTGTCAAGCATGCGGCCGGCCAACGGACTGCCGGTGTAATGATAGTGTTTGCGGATCAGCTCATGCAGCTCCTTGCGAGCGCGAGAGTCTTCGATCAATGACAACTCGACCATCTCCATGTTGCAGTAGAAGTCGAAGTTGCCCTCCTTGTTCCACACATAGGCCACACCGCCGCTCATGCCGGCAGCGAAGTTACGGCCTGTAGTGCCTAACACGACGACACGTCCGCCGGTCATGTATTCGCAACAGTGGTCGCCCACGCCCTCTACCACGGCAATGGCACCCGAGTTACGCACGCAGAAGCGTTCGCCTACGCGACCGTTGATGTAAACCTCGCCACTGGTGGCACCATACATCAGTGTGTTACCTGCGATGATATTCTCTTCGGGGGCGAACGTCGAGCGGGTAGGAGGTAGCAACGAGATACGTCCGCCGCTTAAGCCCTTGCCCAAATAGTCGTTGGCTTCACCCTCGAGGCGGAAGTCGACACCATGCGCCAAAAAGGCACCAAAGCTTTGGCCGGCCGACCCCTTGAAGCGGATGTTGAGCGTGCTCTCAGGCAATCCTTCGTTGCCATAGCGTTGGGCAATCTCGCCGGAGAGCATAGCACCCACCGAGCGGTCGGTGTTGATGATCGGATAGCTCAACGAGATCTCTTGCTTCTCTTCGATGGCGGCTTTTGCATGAGCGATGATATCTTTGTCTTTCACCTGGTCAATAAGATGTGTCTGTGTCACTACATTGTGCAAGGCACGACCAGTCAAGGCCTCTTCCGGCATGTAGAGCAGACGGCTGAAGTCGAGCGTGTCATGCTTCTCGATATGGTCGGACGGCTTGCGGACGATCAAGTCGGTGCGTCCGATGATCTCTTCCATCTTGTGGAAGCCCAACTCGGCGAGGTATTCGCGTACCTCTTCCGCCAAGAAGGTGAAGAAGTTCACCAAATAGGCGGCCTTACCATGGAAGCGCTTGCGCAACTCTTCGTCTTGCGTGGCAACGCCGACCGGACAAGTGTTCATATGGCATTTGCGCATCATCACACAGCCCATGACGATCAAGGCAGAGGTGGCAAAGCCGAACTCCTCCGCACCGAGCAAGGCCATCAGCACAATGTCGCGACCGGTCTTGATCTGGCCGTCGGTCTGCACTTTCACCAAGCCGCGGAGGTTGTTGAGCACGAGTGTCTGTTGTGCCTCTGCCAATCCGATCTCGGTAGGGAGGCCCGCATAGCGAATGGAGCTCAGCGGTGAAGCACCGGTACCGCCCTCGGCACCTGAGATGACAATGCGGTCGGCCTTGGCCTTGGCTACACCGGCAGCAATCGTGCCGACACCGCTCTCGGATACCAACTTGACACTGATCTCAGCGCGCGGGTTGACGTTTTTCAAGTCGAAAATCAACTGCGACAAATCCTCGATCGAGTAGATGTCGTGGTGAGGTGGAGGAGAGATCAGAGAGATGCCCGGGATAGAGTGGCGGGTCTTGGCAATGATGTCATTCACCTTATAGCCCGGCAGCTGTCCGCCTTCGCCCGGCTTGGCTCCTTGCGCGATCTTGATTTGTATCTCGTCTGCATTCACCAAATATTCTGTTGTCACACCAAAACGGCCCGATGCCACCTGTTTGATGGCAGAGCGGAGCAGGGTGCCGTCCGCCTGCGGAGCGAAACGGGCAGGGTCTTCTCCACCCTCGCCGGTGTTGCTTCGTCCGTGGATGCTGTTCATGGCGATGGCCATCGTCTCGTGTGCCTCCTTGCTGATGGAGCCGAAGCTCATCGCACCGGTCACGAAGCGTTTCATGATCTCGGATGCCGGCTCGACCTCTTCCAATGGAATGGCCTTCTCTTTCTTGAACGTGAAGAAATCTCGCAGGAAGATAGGCGACTCTTTGTCGTCGATCAGATGAGAGTATTCCTTGAATTTCTTATAGCTTCCCAAGCGGGTGGCCAACTGCAGGGTGGAGATGGTCTCAGGGTTCCAGGCATGTTTCTCGCCATCTTTGCGGAAAGAGTAGATGCCTTTGTGCTCCAAAATAGGAGAGACCTCTTCGCAATAGGCTGCATCGTGGCGGGAAATAGCATCGGCAGTGATCTCTTTCAAGCCAATACCGCCCACCTTGCTGGCCGTCTGTCCGAAGTAAGTGTTCGACAACTCCTCGCTGATGCCGATGGCTTCAAACAGTTTCGCACCGCGATAGCTGCGAATCGTGCTGATACCCATCTTGCTCATCACCTTCAACAGGCCCTTGCAGAGTGATTTGATATAATTCTTTTCGGCTGTCTCGTAGTTGAGTTGGATGGTTTGGTTCTTCACCAAATCGTCGAGGATGGCAAAGGCCATGTAGGGGTTCACGGCACTGGCTCCATAGCCCAACAACAGAGCGGCGTGCATCACCTCGCGCAATTCGCCTGTCTCGACTACCAACGCTGTCTGTACACGTTTCTTGACAGAAATCAGATAGTGGTGAACGGCACTCACTGCCAAAAGAGAAGGGAGGGCGGCATACTTCGGGTCGTTGTTGCGGTCGGTAAGAATAATGTAGTTGGCGCCGTCTGTAACAGATTGGGCCGCCTCTTTACAGAGCTCGGTGAGGGCCTCTTTCAAGCCTGCCTCGCCCTTGGATACCTCGAACAACATCGGCAACTTAACGGTCTTGAAGCCTTTGTAGCGGATGTTGCAGAGAATGTCGAGCTGGGTATCACTCAAGATAGGGCATTTCAAACGCACCATCTTGCAGTGGGTTTCGCTCGGTGTCAATATGTTGTTGCCCACCGATCCGATATATTCCACCAAACTCATGACGAGTTCTTCGCGGATCGGGTCAATAGGCGGGTTGGTGACTTGTGCAAACTGCTGGCGGAAGTAGTTGAACAACAACTGTGGGCGGTCTGACAAGACTGCCAACGGGGTGTCGTTACCCATCGAGCTGATCGGCTCTGCACCGCCTGTACACATCGGTACCAAAATCTTCTCGATATCTTCTCTCGTATAGCCAAAGGCACGCAACTGCTTGTCGTACGCTTCGACAGTGTGGGCCACCTTGCGGCCCGACTTCAACTCGTCGAGTTCCGTACAGTTGTCGGCAATCCATTGGCGATAGGGGTGCGCCTTTGCCAGTTGCTCTTTCAGCTCTTTGTCGCGGTAAAGCTTGCCCTCTTCGGTATCGATCAAGAGGATCTTGCCCGGTTGCAGCTTGCCTTTCTCCTTGATTTGGCTCGGGTCGATGTCCAACACACCTACCTCCGACGCAATCAAGATCGTATCGTTGTTGGTGATCAGATAGCGGGCTGGGCGAAGACCGTTTCTGTCTAACATACCTCCCGCATAACGTCCGTCGCTAAACAAGAGGTCGGCAGGGCCATCCCATGGCTCGGCCAAGATAGAGTGGTATTCGAAGAAAGCTTTCAAATCGTCTGAGATCGGGTTCTTCGCATTGAAACTCTCCGGCACCAACATGGCCATGGCGTGAGGAATGCTCAGCCCCGAAGCGATAAGGAACTCCAACGCATTGTCCAACGAAGCACTATCGCTCATGTTCGGTTGTATAATAGGACGGATATCGTCCATGTATTCAGCTAGATTGGGCGAGGTCAAGACACTCTCGCGAGCCGTCAACCATGCGCGATTGCCGCGGATGGTGTTGATCTCTCCATTGTGGGCCAACATTCTGAAGGGTTGCGCCAAGCTCCAAGTTGGGAAGGTGTTGGTGCTGAAGCGTGAGTGAACCAATGCCAAACCACTCGTGAAGTATTCATTGGTTAAGTCTGGGAAGTATTGGCGAAGCTGAAGCGATTCCAACATGCCCTTATAGACAACATTCTTCGTCGAAAGGGATGAAACGTAGAAATCATGGCGAGGATCTACCTCGGCGGCAGCCTCCATCACGCGTTTCTCAATGCGCTTACGCACGATGTAAAGCTTCAATTCCAACTCCTGCTGTTGCATGCCGCCCGTGATGAAGAACTGCTTCATGGCGGGCTCAGTAGCCAAAGCATCTTTTCCTAAAATGGAGGAGTTGACAGGCACGTCTCTCACTTTCAACAAGGAGAGCGATGTGCGCTCAATCTCTTCGGTGATCATCTGCAGGATACTCGCCTGATGCTTCTCTTCCTTAGGCAAAAAGAAGAAACCGACCCCATAACGCCCCTTCTCCGGTACAGGTATTCCTTGCAGCAAAATAAACTCGTGAGGAATCTGAACCAAAATTCCGGCACCGTCACCTGTCTTGTTGTCTGCACCTTCTGCACCACGATGGCGCATGTTTTCTAAAACTGTCAATGCTGAATCAACAATTTTATGCGATTTCTCTCCACGTATGTTGGCCAACATACCGACTCCACAAGCGTCATGTTCGTTGACAGAATCGTACAAACCGCATTTCATGTCTAAAAGATTAGAATTTTGCTTCATCTGTTACCTAAAATTTAATTATTTCATTCGTTCTTGTCAAAATGCACGGCAAATATACTATATATAAATCAAAATGTAATCAATAATAGAAGAAATTTTATTTTTTATTTTTCAGCTACCTAAATCATGGTTACAATTATTTCTCTAAATAGTAGAAATGATTACAAATAGTAATAGAAAATAGTTTTATTGTTTATATTTTGTAATAAGAATAAAAATAACCGATATTAAATAGTAAATTCTATTGTTGTTCGTGCAAAATGATATATATTTGCGGAAAATTAGAACAGAAAAATATATTTCCAACAAAAAGAATATACAAAATGATATTTCAATTCACAAAGATGCAGGGAGCGGGCAACGATTATATATATGTAGATACGTCGAAGTGTCCGATAGCTGACCCGGTAGAAAAGGCCAAGGTTTGGAGTGCTTATCATACAGGGATCGGTTCGGATGGCTTGGTGTTGATCGAACCGTCTGAGGTGGCCGACTTCAAAATGCGCATCTTTAATGCGGATGGATCCGAGGCGATGATGTGCGGAAACGCTTCGCGGTGTATTGGAAAATATGTATATGAGAAAGGGCTGACGCAGAAAAAAGTGGTAGCTCTCGAAACCCTCTCGGGAATAAAATATCTGCAACTCCACATTAATATATATAATAAGGTAGAAAGTGTGACGGTCGATATGGGCGAACCACAAGTGTTTGCCAAGGAGTTGCCACTTTCGACTGAAAAGGAGACGTATCAAGGCTCGTTCGTCTCGATGGGGAATCCTCACTACGTATTGGAAGTGGACGATATTACTCGTGTCGATCTGCCGACGGTCGGACCTCTTCTCGAACATCATCCCTATTTCAAAGATCGTGCCAATATCGAATTTTCTCAACGGTTGGCGGATGGCTCCATTCGAATGCGGGTGTGGGAGCGCGGTTCGGGCATCACGATGGCATGCGGTACGGGTGCTTGTGCGACGGCTGTGGCTTACATCGCTTTGGATAAAATGCCGCATGACAAGGAGGTACGCATCGTCATGGACGGAGGAGAGCTCTCTATCTTGTGGAGCAGCAAAGACAATCACGTCTACATGACAGGTGCAGCAGCAATTGTTTTCGAAGGAACAATTGAAGGTTGAATAGACAACAAACAAAATAATAAATGACAGAGGCGTATGGCTTTAGTAAATGAACATTTTTTAAAACTGCAGAGCAATTACTTGTTTTCGGATATTGCGAAAAAAGTAAATAGCTTTAAGATTACCCATCCGAAGAACAAAATCATTCGTATGGGAATCGGTGACGTGACCCAACCACTGGCTCCTGCTGTTATCGAAGCATTGCACAAGGCGGTCGACGAGATGGCGTACAAGGAGACATTCCATGGTTATGGACCCGAACAGGGGTATTCGTTCTTGATCGATGCGATCATCAAAAACGATTATGAAAGCATCGGCGTATTCATCGAACCGAGCGAGGTGTTTATCAGCGATGGAGCGAAGAGCGATTGTGGTAACATCGGCGATATGTTGCGCCATGATAATAGCATTGGTGTGACAGACCCTGTCTATCCTGTCTATATCGACTCGAATGTGATGGCAGGGCGAACAGGCGTTTGCATCGACGGCAAATGGAGCGATGTGGTATATATTCCTTGTACGGAAGAGAATGATTTCATCCCACAACTGCCTTCTCAACGGGTGGATATCATCTATTTGTGCTATCCTAACAATCCGACAGGAACAACACTGACCAAGGATGAGTTGAAGAAATGGGTCAACTACGCTCTCGAAAATGAGGCAATCATCATGTACGACTCCGCTTATGAAGCCTATATCAAGGATAGCAATGTGCCGCATTCTATCTACGAAATAAAAGGAGCCAAGAAAGTGGCTATCGAATTTCGAAGCTTCTCTAAGACGGCGGGCTTTACAGGGGTGCGTTGTGGCTATACCGTTGTGCCAAAAGAGTTGAACGCTTTCACGCTGAAAGGCGAGACGGCTTCCCTCAACAAGCTTTGGCTGCGTCGCCAGTGTACGAAATTCAATGGTACCAGCTACATTACACAGCGGGGTGCCGAGGCAATCTATTCGCCCGAAGGAAAGAAACAGGTCCGTGCTACCATCGACTATTATATGCAGAATGCGAAGATCATGAAAGAGGGATTGGAGCAGTGTGGCTTGAAGGTGTATGGCGGTACGAATGCTCCCTATCTTTGGGTAAAAGCACCGGGCGGACTTACTTCATGGAAGTTTTTCGAGAAGTTATTGTACGAAGTATATATCGTCAGCACGCCGGGCGTCGGGTTCGGACCCAGCGGTGAAGGGTATCTGCGACTGACTGCCTTCGGCGATCGCGAAGATACCATCGAGGCAATCGAACGTATCAAGCAATGGATGCGTTGAGAATGGTTTAGGTTTATTGAAAAAATGATTTTATTAATTGTAAAAAAATAGAGGTATTATGTCTAAATTAAGATTTAAAGTTGTAGAGTCTGCTTTTGAAAAGAAGGTGACTGACGTGGCTGCTCCTGCTGAACGCCCCTCAGAATATTATGGCTCGCATGTTTTCAATCGGGCGAAAATGTTTAAATATTTACCCGAAAAAGTATATGAAAAGTTGATTGACTGTATCGACAATAATACTCCTTTAGATCGCGAGACTGCCAATGCAGTGGCTGCCGGAATGAAAAAATGGGCTCTCGAAATGGGAGTTACTCACTATACGCACTGGTTCCATCCCTTGACAGAAGGAACCGCTGAGAAACATGATGCTTTTATTGAACACGACGGTAAGGGCGGTGTCCTCGAAGAGTTCGAAGGCAAACTGCTGATCCAACAGGAGCCTGACGCTTCAAGCTTCCCTAATGGTGGTATCCGTAACACGTTCGAAGCGCGTGGTTATTCTGCTTGGGACCCCTCTTCTCCTGCCTTTATCATAGGAGATACGTTGTGTATTCCGACGATTTTCATCGCTTATACGGGCGAATCACTCGACTATAAGGCACCTTTGCTGAAAGCATTGGAGGCTGTCAACAAAGCAGCGGTCGATGTGTGCCACTATTTTGATCCTGAAGTAAAGAAAGTATATGCCTATTTGGGTTGGGAACAGGAATATTTCCTCGTAGATGAAGGATTGTATGCTGCCCGCCCTGACTTGTTGATGACCGGCCGTACGTTGATGGGGCACGAAAGTTCTAAAAACCAACAGCTCGAAGATCACTACTTCGGTGCCATTCCTCCGCGTGTGTTGGAGTTCATGAAGGAGTTGGAGATCGAATCGTTGAAGTTGGGTATCCCTGTCAAGACACGTCACAACGAGGTGGCTCCGAACCAGTTCGAGTTGGCTCCTGTCTTCGAAGAGTGTAACTTGGCCAACGACCACAACCTCTTGGTGATGGCACTGATGCGTAACATCGCCCGCAAGCATGGCTTCCGCGTATTGTTGCACGAGAAACCATTCAAGGGTGTGAATGGTTCAGGTAAACACAATAACTGGTCGTTGGGTACCGACAACGGAACCTTGTTGATGGCTCCGGGCAAGACTCCCGAAGAGAACTTGCGTTTCGTGACATTCATCGTCAATGTATTGAAAGCCGTCCACAAACACAATGCACTGTTGAAGGCAAGCATCGCTTCTGCTACCAACGCCCATCGTTTGGGTGCCAACGAGGCTCCTCCAGCAATCATCTCTTGCTTCTTGGGAACGCAGCTCTCTGCCGTGTTGGAACACCTCGAGAAGAGCGAAACAGAAGACTTTATTTTGGCCGGCAAGCAAGGCTTGAAGTTGGACATTGCTCGCATCCCTGAGTTGTTGATCGATAATACCGACCGTAACCGTACTTCACCGTTCGCCTTTACCGGTAACCGTTTCGAGTTCCGTGCCGTAGGTTCATCTGCCAACTGTGCATCGGCTATGTTGGCATTGAACGCAGCCGTAGCTGAACAGTTGAAGGAATTCAAAGCAGCTGTCGATGCGAAGATCGCAGCGGGGGCCGACAAGTTCTCTGCCATTGTCGAAGAAATTCGCAAAGAGGTGAAAGAGTGTAAGGCCATCCACTTCGATGGAAACGGCTATAGCGAAGAATGGAAAGAGGAAGCAGCTCGCCGCGGATTGGATTGCGAGACAAGCGTTCCACTGATCTTCGACGCTTATCTCTCTGACTCGAGCGTGAAAATGTTCGAATCGACAGGCGTTATGACGCGCGTCGAGCTCGAAGCCCGCAACGAAGTCAAGTGGGAAATGTATACGAAGAAAGTACAGATCGAGGCGCGCGTTTTGGGCGACTTGGCCATGAACCATATCATTCCGATGGCCATCAAGTATCAATCGTCGTTGATCGACAACGTATATAAGATGAAAGACCTTTTCTCTGCCGACAAGGCCGCTCATCTCTCTTCGAAGAATGTAGAAATCATCGAGGAGATCGCCAACCATACCATCTTC
>CAVJQR010000005.1:0-8293 GCA_963651605.1 Agathobaculum sp. | reverse complement strand
TGAGATGGTTGAGAAACGAAAGGTGGCCAACAAAATCGCATCAGAGCGCGAGAAAGCAATCGCTTATCACGATGAAATCGTTCCATTGATGGAATCAATTCGCTATCACATCGATAAGCTCGAATTGACAGTCGATGACCAGATATGGACACTGCCTAAATATCGAGAATTATTATTCATTCGTTAATTGCTATAAGCAGTAGTCTTTATTATTTTTTGTTTGGGAAAGGGAAGGAGCTCGTTGAGAAACGGGTTCCTTTTTCTTGTTTCTAAAGAATAGTTTTCTTACTTTTGCCCCGCTAATAAAATTGACATATATGAGCAAACATGAATTATGCTGCGTAGGGCATATTACTCACGATAAAATTGTAACGCCTAAGCGTACGGCCCACATGCCGGGCGGCACCTCTTATTATTTCTCTCATGCGATTAAAGCATTTGATGATATTGATTTTGCATTGATCACGGCCTTGGGCCAAGAAGATATGCACGTGGTGGATGATTTGAGAAAGAGGGGGATTACCGTCGAGGTGATGCCAAGCAAACATTCTGTCTATTTCGAAAATATATACGGCGAGAACCAAGACAATCGTACACAGCGCGTGCTGGCCAAGGCCGATCCGTTCACGGTCGACTATATGCAGAATATCGAAGCCGATATCTTCCATTTGGGCAGCTTGCTGGCCGACGATTTCTCGCTCGATGTCGTTCGCTACCTCTCGCAGAAGGGACGCATCTCGATCGACTCGCAAGGATATCTGCGCGAGGTGCGAGGCGAGGATGTGTTTCCTGTCGACTGGGCCGACAAGCGCGACTTCCTTCAGTATGTCTATTTCCTAAAAGCCAACGAACAGGAGACCTTGTCGCTGACCGGCACAGAGGATGTTGTCAAGGCAGCTAAGGAACTTTATGCGTGGGGCGTAAAAGAGGTGTTGCTGACGTTGGGAAGCAATGGCTCGGTGATCTACGACGGAAAAGATTTTCATAAGATACCTGCCTACAAGCCGAAGGAGGTGATTGACGCTACCGGTTGTGGCGATACCTACATGACAGGCTATCTCTATTGCCGCGCCAAGCAGATGAGCATCGACGAGGCAGGACGGGTGGCAGCCGCTATCTCGACACTGAAAATAGAAAAGATGGGTCCTTTCTCGGGCAGCAAGGAGGATATCGAGCAGTGCATGAAGAGTGCCGAGCAGACTTTTCCGCAGCTTTGAACGATTCATTCGGATATAAACCTGTAGTTGGTGGCGGGTTAGCGATAGTTTTATGCTATGAAAACTGCAGTTCATTCGGGGGAAAACTCGAGTTTTATGCCGAGTAAACTGCAGTTTGTTCGAGAGAAAACTTTTCAAAACTCGATGGCTGCCGAAAAAAGAGGCTTTGATTTTTTCTTTGTATATAATAGAATAATGTATAGCGCATGATGACGAAGAGATCATACATACGGCATAGCCTTCTTGGGGTGTTGGGGCTCTTTCTCGTGCTTCTTCCGTTGAGAGCCGAGATGAAGGTCAGCCTCCTGACGAGCGCTCCCTACGAAGGGGAGGTCTATACGCTCTATGGGCATGCGGCCTTGCGCATACAAGACGAAGAGCAAAAGCTGGACCTGGTGTTTAACTATGGGCTCTTCAGCTTCTCGCAGCCCAATTTCATCTATCGCTTTGCCAAAGGGGAGACCGATTACATGTTAGGAGCTTGTCGCTATTCTGATTATATCGTCGAATATCAGATGCGTGGTAGTACGGTAACTGAGCAGGTGCTGAACCTTACGCCTGATGAATGTAGGGCGATATGGCAAGCGTTGGAGGTGAATTATCAACCGCAAAATAGGACGTATCGCTATAATTTTTTCTTCGACAACTGCGCCACGCGCCTTGTTCGATTGATAGAACAGCATGTCTCCGGCTCGGTTCAATACCATTGGCAGCCTGCGAAACAGACCTTTCGCGACATGATCAACACCAGCACACGAAAGCATCCTTGGCTGACGTTCGGCTGCGATCTCGCATTGGGACAGCCCACTGACCGCGAGGCAACGCCACACGAGATGATGTTTTTGCCCGCCTATATGAAAGAGGCCATGGCTTCGGCCACGATCGTCGGCGACACTACGGAGCGGAGCTTGGTGCGTGAGACGAACATCCTACCAGCAGACGATGATACAGACGAGGTTACTACCACTTGGTTGACGCCATTGGGGTGTGCCATCTTGCTGTTGCTCATGCTATTGGGCGTGGTGGGGATAGAGTGGAAGCGAGCTACCTACTGCAAGTGGGTCGACCGTTTGCTCTTTACCGTGGCGGGCTTGGGTGGATGCATCCTCTTCTTTTTGAGTTTCATATCCGAGCATCCATGCACCTCACCCAATTGGAATCTGCTATGGATGCAGCCATTGCATTTGCTTGTTTTGCCACTTTCGTTCGGAAAAAAATGCAGAAAAGCTATTTTTTATTACCATTTTATTAACTTTGTGGCGATATCGGCTTTGCTAATGGGTGGAATGTTTCTCTCCCAACACGTTAACACGGCCGTTGTTCCGTTGGCAGTCGCATTATGGATGCGGTCGCTTTCTTATATGAAATATGCGAAGCAAACGGACAAAACAATTGATAGACAATAAAATAGATGGACAATAAAGTACGAAAAATATTATCATCGTTGATCGCTATATTGGCCGTTACCAATATGGAAGCGCAACAACAGGTACCGAAGTTGGTGGTCTGTATCACAGTCGACCAGCTGCGGGGCGATTATATCGAGTACTTTTACAATACCTTGGGCGAGCGAGGCTTCAAACGGTTGCTGAACGAGGGAAAGGTCTATTCGAATATCCACTTCGAGTTCTCGAATGTCGACGAGGCAACCGCCTTTGCTACGTTGTTTACCGGCTCGAATCCATGTTTCAATGGCATATCTTCCGACAAGAAGTACGACTTTGATAAGGAAAAGGAGACCTCCATCCTCTACGATTCTTCTTATTTAGGCAACTTTACGCGCGACAACTATTCGCCCAAAGCATTGTTCAGCTCTACCATTGGCGACGAGCTGAAGATCGCCTCCAAAGGGAAGAGCGATGTATATTCCATAGCCCCCAATGCCGAGGCCGCGATCTTGTCGGCCGGCCATGCAGCCAATGGCGCGTTTTGGATCGACAACACGAATGGAAAATGGGCCACCACCACCTACTACAAGAGCGTTCCTTGGTATATCGACCGCTATAACGGAGGGGCAGAGTCATTGTCTTCGCGCTTGAGCAAGATGATTTGGACCCCCTCCATCGGGCAAGAGAAGATGAGGGCTTTCCCTTATGTAACAGAAGAGCCTGCCTTCAAATATACGTTCAATGAGAAGGAGTTGTATTGCTATCCCAATCTGAAGACGACACCTTTTGTCAATAAAGAAGTCAACCGTCTGGCATTGCAATTTTTGGAATATGGTGGCTTTGGCACGCGTACCTGCCCCGATATGTTATCCGTCACCTACTATGCGGGCAACTATCGCGGCAATATGAACAAAGAGTACTCGTACGAGATTCAAGACGCTTATTGTCAATTGGATAAAGATATCGAGCAGTTGTTGGATGCCATCGACAAGAAGGTGGGATTGTCAAAGACTTTGGTCGTATTCACCGGGTCGGGCTATTACAAAAGCGAAGAGTCGTATGCCCCTGAACTGGAGGCCGCTGTCGTTGGTGGGGAGTTCCACCCGAAGCGTTGCGTGGCTTTGCTCAATATGTATATGATGGCCTTGTACGGGCAGCAGACCAATTGGGTGAAAGGCTTCTACAACAATCAAATCTATCTGAACCGCAAAGCGATAGAGGATGCCAAACTCGATCTGACGACGGTGCAAAACAAAGCCGCCGCCTTCTTGAAAGAGTTCAGCGGCGTGCAGCATGTGACCACCGATAACAGCTTGCTCTTCGGCGATTGGAACGAGGGCACAGCCAAATTTCGCGAAGGAACACACCACTTGGGGCGTGGCGATCTGATCGTCGAACTGCAGCCGGGGTGGAAAATCAATTGGGATAATGCAAAAGAGAAAGTAAAGATCATACGTAATAGTGCAGTAATCACACCACTTGTGTTCATGGGATGTGGCATAAAGCCGGAGCGAATCTATCGCGACATCAAAGCGACGGAAATAGCACCGACCGTTACCCATATCCTGCGAATAAGATCGCCGAATGCTTCGAAGGCATTGCCTCTTTTTGAAATGATGGGCCACTGACGCGGTTGTAATGACCTTGGCCACATCATGACTAAACCAAATAATTAAATAGTAGTAACCTTTTCGGTGCGAGGTGATGAAAAAAGAAAGAACACCCCCACCGCCAATTTTATAAAATATGGGATTTAATGAGTTTTTGACGAAGTTATTCGGAAACAAGTCTCAACGCGACTTGAAAGAGATCACTCCATATGTGGAAAAGATCAAGGCTGTTTATCCATCGATTCAGCAGTTGTCGAACGACGAGCTGCGTAAGAAAATCGATGATATCAAGCAGTATATCCAAGACTTTGTAGCTGATGAAAAAGCAAAAGTAAACAAACTGCGCGAGGGAATCGACGGCAAGGAGCTGGAAGAACGCGAAGCTATCTGGGCAGAAGTAGACAAGATCGAGAAAGAGATCACCGACAAGATGGAGGTCGCCTTGGAAGAGGTCCTTCCGCAAGTATTCGCCGTCATGAAAGATACAGCCCGCCGCTTCTCTGAAAATGAAGAGGTAGTGGTGACAGCCAACGACTTCGACCGCGAGTTGGCTACCCGTTTCGATTTTGTTCGCATCGAAGATGATAAAGCCATTTACGCCAACCATTGGATGGCCGGCGGTAGTGAGATCACATGGAATATGGTACACTATGACGTGCAGCTCTTCGGTGGTGTCGTTTTGCATAAAGGAAAAATCGCAGAAATGGCAACAGGTGAAGGTAAAACATTGGTGGCTACCTTGCCTGTCTTCTTGAATGCCTTGACGCGAAATGGCGTTCATGTCGTAACTGTCAACGACTATTTGTCAAAACGTGACTCGGAATGGATGGGCCCGTTGTATATGTTCCATGGCTTGTCTGTCGATTGTATTGACAAACACCAGCCGAACTCCGATGCTCGTCGCCGTGCTTATATGGCAGATATCACGTTTGGTACCAACAATGAATTTGGCTTTGACTATTTGCGTGATAACATGGCAACCAGTCCGAGGGATTTGGTGCAGCGCAAACACAACTATGCCATCGTCGATGAGGTCGACTCTGTCTTGATCGATGATGCACGTACTCCGTTGATCATCTCCGGCCCTATTCCACGAGGTGAGGAACAATTGTTCGAAATGTTCCGTCCCAATGTAGAAGTGGTGGTCAATGCTCAGCGCGAACTCTGCCAAAAATTGCTGATCGAAGCCAAGAAGAAAATGGCAAGCAGCGATCCGAAAGAGGTGGAAGAGGGAACGGTTCAGCTGTATCGTGCCTTCAAAGGTTTCCCACGCAGCAAAGCCTTGATCAAATTCTTGAGCGAACAAGGCGTAAAAGCACAGATGTTGAAGACAGAAGAGTACTTCATGTCAGAGAATATGCGCCATATGCATGAGGCAACAGACGAATTGTATATGGTTATCGACGAGAAGAACAACAGTGTCGAACTGACCGATAAGGGTATTGATCTCTTGACTGGTAACTCAGACGACCCTCAATTTTTCATTTTGCCCGACATCGCTACCGAACTTTCTCAGTTGGATCACATGCAAGGCTCGGAAGAAGAGAAACAGGCGAAGAAAGATGAATTGCTGACCAACTACTCTGTCAAGAGCGAACGTGTGCACACTATCAACCAATTGTTGAAGGCTTATACCTTGTTCGAGAAGGATGATGAGTATGTCGTGATGGACAACAAGGTCATGATTGTCGATGAACAAACAGGCCGTATCATGGATGGACGCCGTTATTCGGATGGTCTTCATCAGGCAATCGAAGCAAAAGAGCGCGTCAAAGTCGAAGCTGCTACCCAAACATTCGCAACGATCACCTTGCAGAACTACTTCCGTATGTATCATAAACTGGCAGGTATGACAGGTACTGCCGAGACAGAAGCCGGAGAGTTTTGGGATATTTATAAATTGGACGTTGTTGTCATTCCGACCAACCGACCTATTGCCCGCATCGATATGAACGATCGCATCTACAAGACGAAGCGTGAGAAATATTCTGCCGTAATTGAAGAGATCGTTCAGTTGACAGAAGCAGGCCGCCCTGTCTTGGTGGGTACTACATCTGTCGAGATTTCTGAATTGTTGAGCCGTATGTTGACGCTGCGCAAGATCAAGCACAACGTCTTGAATGCGAAGTTGCACCAAAAAGAGGCCGAGATCGTTGCCTTGGCCGGTCAGAGCAGTACGGTGACGATCGCCACCAACATGGCCGGTCGTGGTACAGATATCAAGCTGAGCCCTGAGGTAAAAGCCGCAGGCGGTTTGGCTATCATCGGTACAGAACGCCATGAGAGCCGTCGTGTCGACCGTCAGTTGCGTGGTCGTGCAGGACGTCAAGGCGACCCTGGTTCGTCTGTATTCTTCGTCTCTTTGGAAGATCAATTGATGCGTCTTTTCGCTTCAGAGAAGATTGCAGGACTGATGGATAAATTAGGCTTCAAGGAGGGTGAAGTATTGGAACACTCCATGTTGAGCAAATCCGTAGAGCGTGCACAAAAGAAGGTAGAAGAGAACAACTTCGGTATCCGTAAACGCTTGTTGGAATACGATGACGTGATGAATTCGCAGCGTAGTGTGATCTACACGCGCCGTCGTCATGCCCTGATGGGTGAACGAATCGGCTTGGATGTGCTGAATACGATCTACGATACTGCCATTGCCGTGGCCGAACAGTTTGCAGATAGTATGGATTACGAGGGCTTCAAGATGGAATTGTTCAAGACCTTTGCTTTGGAAGTTCCGTTCACGGACGAAGAATTCAAGTCAATGAAAGCCGATGTGTTGGGCGACAAGCTCTTCGATGCTGCCTTGAAAGCCTACAAACAACGCATGGAACGCATGTCGCAAGTCGCAATGCCGGTCATCAAACAGGTATATGAAACGCAAGGGGCAATGTATGAAAACATCATGATCCCTATTACAGATGGAAAACGCATGTACAATGTTTCGTGCAACTTGAAAGAGTGTTACGAAGGAGAATGCAAAAACATCGTGAAAGCCTTCCAGAAGTCGGTTGTACTCCATACGATTGACGACGCTTGGAAAGAGCACTTGCGTGAAATGGATGAGTTGCGTCACTCCGTTCAGAATGCAAGTTACGAACATAAAGACCCATTGTTGATCTACAAGCTCGAGTCGTACAACCTGTTCAAGAACATGGTTGACACGATGAACCGCAAGACTGTTGCCATCTTGATGCGCGGTCAGATTCCTGTACGTGAGGTATCTGACGAAGAACGCCAAGAAATGGAAGCTCGCCGGGCACAAGCTTTGGCGCAACAAGCAGCAGCCATTCAAGCAGCAGCTGAAGCACGTCAGCGCATCATGATCGAGAAGGCCAAGGAGGAAGAGCATGAAGACATGAGCCAATACAAAGCAGAAAAGCCAAGTGTTGACGGCGAAAGTGAAGATGTCTCTACTGCGAAAGAGCCTGTTCGTGCCGAGAAACGTGTAGGACGCAATGATCCTTGTCCGTGTGGAAGTGGCAAGAAATACAAAAATTGCCACGGTCAGGGACTGTGATAAATGATAATTTATTGAGGAGCGTTTGCGAAGGGCGGAAGATAGTTCCGTCTCTTCGCAAACAGTTTTCCTCTCTGTTTTTTTCTTTGTTAAGAACCTCCTATTCATCTCCTTTATGGAAAGACAAGTGTGGTTGTTGATTGTTGGTCTGTTATTGGCCCTCTCTTCTTGTCGACGGAGCACATCCTCCTCCTTAACTGACGAACAAAAAGAAGAGCTGACCTCGCTTGTGAAAAAACAAAGCGGACCGGAAGCGCTTTCTCTTCTTCTGGATTCCTTCACACAACACCATAATTTGGCCGGGCAAGTGCTTGTCTGCGAAGCCTTGGGCAAGTATTATCGTGAACAATCCTCTTTTGTAGATGCCATACAGTTGCACGAACGCGGATTGTTGGCCGCCGAACAATTGCACGATACCTTGGCCATGGCACAAGCGTTGAACAATATCGGCACCAATTATCGTCGGTTGGGTATGCTGCCTGATGCCTCTGATCATCATTTCAAAGCCTTGGCCTTGATCGAGCAGTCTCCCATGAAAGATGCTGTAGCCAAGAAGACTCGCGT
>CAVJQR010000004.1:35989-44964 GCA_963651605.1 Agathobaculum sp. | reverse complement strand
AATTGTGCATATACAGATCTTTTTTCTATGTTTTTCACTTTCCAAAAATAGAAAATCCTTCTGATATGCACAAAACTTCGAATGAATGTTTATGAATTTGTTTTCTTTTTTCGCCACGCAAGAGTCGGACATATTTCTCCTTATGGCTTTACACTAATCAGATCTTCACCCACTACAACCGAAATTTTCGCAATAGTGGAGAGGGTAAAGTTACACCTACCTGCCAACCAGCGAGCGACTTCCGACTCTGTTCTCCCCATTTTCTTTGCCAAATCGTGTTGCGACATACCCCGCTCAGACAAGATATGTGTCAGTTTGCCTGAGATAGCCATAGAGAGATCCTCTTGCTTTTGGGCTTGTGAAAGCACTCTTTCTGTTGCCCTTCGGTATGTTTTCGGATGGGTGTCGGCCGCGAGGGCATGCGCATTCGCCGTTCTCGCTTCCACAACCTTCAAATTATACAAATAGTCATCATGCAAATGCATCCAAAAATGAAAAGGAATGCCCAAACTCTTCTCCAGTTTCATTGCCAGCTCCTCGTTCATCTGGCGTTTCCCCTGAAGAAATTCGCTCAGGTGAGAGGGCTGCATACCTATCTCATGAGCAAAGTCTATTTGTTTGATGCCACGCTCACGCAACTCTTCCCGCAAGTGTTCGCCTGGATGTACGGCCCTTGCCGGAACAGGTCTGTTATTTCTTGTTTCCATAGTGCGTATTGTTTATTTCTATCAATTCAACTTCTACCCCATCTTCGGTTTCTGTAAACAGCAAGCGTTCCACCATTCCGTTTACAATCCGAATGGAGCTCAACGAGCCATATCGGAGTTTCTCATAGTGCAGATAACTGATCCATTTCAAGTCTTGCGTGGAAGCTGCAGCATACAAGGCCGTTACGACTCGGACATACCCATCAATAAAACGACTGTTTCTACAATATTTGCTATATCGTCGATCTTTCGTCTTACGTGTGCTGTATAATTCTTCCAAGGCTTTGTCTTTAAAAATCACGTTCATCGGCCGCTCCTATTTACTCTACAAATATAAAAACAATTCCCAATATTGGGAATTGTTTTATTTCTTTTTAAATAAAAATACGACATGTGGCCGAATTGTTTCATTTTATGACCCCTCGTTCAGCTCTCTCTTGCCATAAAAAATTGTGCATATACAGATCTTTTTTCTATGTTTTTCACTTTCCAAAAATAGAAAACCTTTCTGATATGCACAATACCTAAACCACTTTTTACCTTCTCATCTCTCGATCTTTCGGCATCGGTTCGCGACGTGGTTCATCGGCCGGATGCTTTGGCGCTCTGCGTGACTCAATGAATTTTTTAGGGCGAGGCGGTATTCTTTTCTTGATGACTCTTCTTTCAACAAAAGGCCGGTCCCCTTCGAAAAACGGTTCGTCTACTTCCTCGATCACGATCACCGTCGCATGTGGTGCGGGTGGAGGAGGCGGCGGCAACACTTTACGAACGCGAGCATCAGCCCCAACACTAACCATTGCCATAAGAGCAACCAAAACCAAGCTTTTCATATTCAATATAGTCTTCATAATCGAATCTCCTTATTACATAAAACAATTATTGCTTTCCGTCATTACTTGAGCTCGTTTTCATGATCGTTTATAATTCTATAGACGAACGAAAGGGGCAAAAGTAAAAAGCAAGGCGAACTTTTTTTATAAAATAATTCGTCTCGCGGCCAAGCACTCCCCGGTTCGGAAAAGTTTTCTCCCGAGTGAACTGCAGTTTTCCCCCGAGTGAACTGCAGTTTTGTGCCGAGAAACTTTTCCATATATGCAGAGTTTTTCAATTGTTAAACGGGTAAAGGTGTTTGTTTTGTCGAGATGATTTTCTATTTTTGCGAGAGATGTAGCACATTTCTTGAGTGACTACTAAAAAACAGTTGTGCATGGACAGACGAATCAATGCTTTACATTATATTATTCTCCTGTTGGGACTCTGCCGGGCCTCGGGCATCATGGCAGACGAATGCCGGTTGGACAGTCTGATTATCGACATACGATTGCAGCATGACGGCACGGCGCTCATCAGCGAGACCCGCCACGTAGAGGTAAACAATGACTTTACGGAGTGGTATATTGTGCAAGACCACCTCGACGATATGGAGATCTATGACTTCTCCGTTACGGATGAAAAGGGGACAAACTACCGGTTCGAACAAGATTGGAACATCGACCGCTCGAGAGAGGAGAAAGCGGGGCGGTGTGGCATCATCCGCAAAGAGAGAGGCGAATACGAGCTCTGTTGGGGCGTGGGGTCGTCGGGGTACCATATTTATACGGCACATTACACGATGACGAACGTGGTCAAATCGTTCGACGAGGCCGATGGCTTCAACCAGATGTTTGTGGCCCGCAACCTCTCTCCCGCACCATTGGCTGTGCGGATGGTGATTGCCTCGGCCGATTCGCTCTTCACGCCGACCAACACCCAACTGTGGGCTTTCGGCTATGTTGGCACGATCGAATTGAAAGAGGGGAAGATCGTGGCAGAAACCACCGAGCCCTTCGGCAAAAACTCGTCGATGATGGTCATGGCCCGCTTCGAGAAGGGAGTGTTTGCCCCCACCGGCTTGCGGGAAGGTACCTTCGAGCAGGTGAAAGAGCGGGCTCTCGAAGACAGCGACTACTTGAATGGCAAAAGCTCCTTCACCCAAGAAGACAAACAAGTAGCCATCGTTTTGATAACGACCCTCATGGGCATCCCCTTTTTGATGCTGTTGATTGGGGGCGTGATTGTTCACCTTCGGAGAAAAGCCATGTTAGGTCCGGCTATGGATAGGGGTGCTTCGTTTCAACTGCCGGAGAACTGCAGTCTGTTTCGGGCCAATGCCCTTCTCAAACACCTTACTTTGCTCTCCAGACTCGACTCCTCGCAGCTGGTGAACGCCTACATGGTGCATATGTTGGTACGTGGAATATTTTCCATTGCCGAAGAAGAAAAAAAGGGAAAGCATGTGGCTTGCCTGAAGGTTCACCCATGGAATGACGCGGGGGTACACGAAGAGGATCGCGAGGCTGAACAGCTTCTCTACAAACTCGTCTATGAAGCCTCCGACGATGAGAACATCTTCCGGCCCGACACACTCCAAAACCGCGACCATAAACGGGAGAGCGAGCGGCTAAAGGACCTACTCGAGCGGAAAGTGCACTTCACGACGGCCGACAACCCAACCGCCCGACAGCTCTTTTGCCTGAAGAAATATCTCCGCCGCTATACGACCATCAGCCGGCTTCCGCTCCAAGAAATGAACATTTGGAAAGAGACGCTGGTTTATGCGACCCTCTTCGGCTGCAGCAAGAAAGTGATCAGCGAATTGGAAAGGCTCTGCCCCCATCGGGTAATGTTCCTTCATTCTGACACGGACCCCTCCCACATTGGAAAATCGACTCACCTGCTGTTGTGGCAGCAGTTCATGACCATCACCCAACCCGTCAGCAGCTCAGCCTCCGACAGCGGTCATGCATCGTTTGGTGGAGGCGCAGGGGCAACAGGTGGAGGTTGCGGTGGCGGAGGAAGATAACTTCTTAAACAGAGAAAAAGATCAAGATGAAGAGAAAAAAAAGATACAACTATATAACGTGGATGATGCTGGCTGGCTCCCTATGGCAGGCGAATGCCCAGGTAGAGGCATGGCGCAACCCGATGGATCACCCCATGTCGTTGGCGGGAAACTTTGCCGAATTACGGCCCAACCACTTCCACGCCGGCATCGACATGAAGACGCAAGGAACTACGGGGAAGGCCATTTATGCACCGAAAGAGGGGTACGTGGCACGCATCTCGGCCAGCCCTTGGGGGTATGGCTACGCCCTGTACCTGAACCATCCCGATGGCATCACGACCGTCTACGGCCACCTCGAGCGATTCGCCCCTAAGTTGGCGGAGTATCTGCAAAGTGAGCAACGGCGCCAAGAGCGGTTCTCTGTCAATTTGGAGATGACCCCCGACCAATTTCCGGTCAAAGAGGGCGAGATTGTGGCTTATAGTGGCAACACCGGCGGCTCGGGTGGCCCTCATGTTCACTTCGAGATGCGGGAGACAGCCACCAACACACTGATCGATGCCCTGCCCCACTACCGCCATCTGATCAAGGACACGCGCGCGCCAAAGGTATTGGGCCTGTTGATGGTTCCGCAAGAAGGTAGCGGGGTGGTCAATGGAAAGAGTCAGACGCAGGAGATTGCCGTGACGACAGACAAGCAAGGCCGCCCCTTTGTGCAAGCCAAGATCGAGGCATGGGGCAAGATCGGGTTGGGCATCCGCGCCAACGACTACATGGATGGTACCACCAATGTCTACGGCGTCAAGGAGATTATTCTGAAACAAGGCGAGACAGAGTGGTTTCATTCGGACATTACCCGCTTCGACTTCTCCGACGACCACTATATCAATGCGTGGACCGACTACGATATATGGACAAAAAAGCGGGTGTTTTATCAGAAATGTTATGTCGAGCCTGGCAACAAGTTGGCGTTTATCCGAAGCAAAGAGCGCGGCATCCTCACCATCGATGAGGAGAAACCCTACCCTTTCACCTTCGTCTTGCGCGATTTGTACGGCAACGAGACAACGCTCCGGCTGACGATTGTCGGGAAGCGGCAAGAGATTCCGCCGATGGAGACAGAAGGGAAAGAGCTCTTACACTGGAACAGCGACAACCGTTTCAGTGCGAAGGGTATCCGCCTGACGATACCCCGCGGCAACCTCTACGCCGATCTCTACATGAACTATAGCGTTCATGAGGTGGAAAGCAACCCATCCGACATACATACGCTCCATGACAAGGCCGTGCCACTGCACGAAAGTGCCCGGCTTTCGCTCCGCATCAAGGCCGACACGCTGCCCAACAAGCGACAGTATGGGGTCATCCGCCGGCGAGGAACGAGCCGCTCGTGGGTGGGAGGCTTGTACCGCAACGGGTGGATCGATGCCCCGATAACGCAGCTCGGCACCTATTCGTTGGCCATCGACTCGATAGCCCCCACCATCACCCCACTCGAACCGGCCCAATGGATGACGAAAAAGAGCTTTGCTTTTCGGCTGGGCGACAACTTGAGCGGCGTGGAATATTACCGAGGGACGATCGACGGGTGCTATGCCCTCTTCAAGATGGACAACCATTCGGTGATCCGATGCTCGCTGCCGGACGAAAAATTGGAGCATGGCACCCACACCCTGTCGGTAGAAGTGATCGATGCCTGTGGCAATCGTTCGGAATACATCCACGACTTCACCTGGTGAGAGGAAAAGCGAGCGGGCTGTTCCATGCAATTTTTGCAATAATTATTTTGGCAAAAGATTTTTTTCCTTACGGAATAATGCCTATTTTTGTCCGTATTATTTTTCTGAATAATGGAATTGTCTAACGATTAAACTTATTTCAAACACAAATAAATTAAAGATTGTGCATATATGGAAAACAACGAGTTACTTCAAACGGTAAGAAGTAAGGCACAAGGATGGCTTACGGATAGTTATGATGCAGAGACGCGTGCTGAAGTTCAAGCATTGCTCGACAAGGAAGACCCGACAGATCTTATTGAAAGTTTCTACAAAGACTTGGAGTTCGGAACAGGTGGTTTGCGTGGCATCATGGGTGTAGGTTCAAACCGTATGAATATTTACACGGTAGGTGCAGCTACTCAAGGTTTGTCCAATTATTTGAAGAAAGAATTTTCAGACCTCGACCAGATCAAGGTTGTAATCGGCCATGACTGCCGTAACAACAGCCGTAAGTTTGCTGAGATCTCTGCTGATATTTTCTCTGCCAACGGCATCAAGGTATACATCTTCGACAGCTTGCGCCCGACTCCTGAGATGTCGTACGCCATTCGCAAGTTGGGATGCCAGAGCGGCATCATCCTGACAGCTTCACACAATCCGAAAGAATATAACGGATACAAAGCCTATTGGAATGATGGTGCGCAGATGATCACCCCACACGACAAGAACACGATTGCAGAAGTCAACAAGATCCGTTCGGCAGCCGACATCAAGTTCAAGGGCAACCCTGCCTTGATCGAGACCATCGGCGAGGAGATTGACAAGCAATTCATCGACGATTTGACAACCATCTCTCTCTCCCCTGAGGCTATCAAGCGTCACCACGACATGAAGATTGTCTATACTCCTATCCACGGAACAGGTATCAAACTGATTCCGCGCGCTTTGGTTCAGTATGGATTTACGAACATCATCAACGTACCGGAACAGGACGTGATCAGTGGAGATTTTCCTACTGTCAAGTCGCCGAACCCTGAAGAGCCGGCTGCTTTGGCTATGGCTGTAGAGAAAGCGAAAGCTACCGATGCCGAGTTGGTAATGGCATCCGACCCTGATGCAGACCGCGTAGGTGCTGCCGTAAAGAACAATGAGGGCGAATGGATCCTGCTGAATGGAAACCAGACCGCCTTGATTTTTGTCTACTATCTCATCCGCCGCTGGAAAGAGCTGGGCAAGATCGACGGCAAAGAGTATATCATCAAGACGATTGTCACGACAGAAACCATCCGTACGATTGCTGAAGCTAACGGCGTAGGCTTCTACGATGTCTATACAGGCTTCAAATGGATTGCCAACGTCATGAAACAGAACGAGGGCAAGCTGAAGTACATCGGCGGTGGCGAAGAGAGCTACGGCTTCTTGTGTGAAGACTTCGTTCGCGACAAAGATGCTGTTTCGGCATGCGTCATGTTGGCAGAGATCGCAGCATGGGCCAAGGATAATGGCATGACGATGTACCAGTTGTTGCAGAACATCTACGTAGAATATGGATTCTCGAAAGAGAAAGGTATCTCTGTGGTGAAGAAAGGCAAGAGCGGTGCAGAAGAGATCGAAGCCATGATGAAGCACTTCCGCGAGACTCCTATCGAAGAGTTGGCTGGCGCGAAGGTAACTGTCATCAACGACTTCTCTACGTTGAAGAGCTTCGATGTATTGGAGAACGAGACCATCTCATTGGATATGCCGACAACCTCGAACGTTTTGCAGTATTTTGCCGAGGACGGCACGAAGGTATCCATCCGTCCTTCGGGAACAGAGCCCAAGATCAAGTTCTATATCGAGGTACACTCGAAGGTGAAGAGCGTTGACGAATTGGCAGCAGCCGACAAAGCCGCTACCGACAAGATCGAAGCCATCAAGAAATCATTGGGTATTTAATCGGACATTGAGCATAAATATTCTATAGCAAGCACCGGGGCAAGCAATGATTTGCTCCGGTGTTTCTTTTTGAAGGGTGGTGAGAAATGCCCTTCTTTACTTCTGCCGATTGCGGAACTGTGTAGGTGTCATTCCCTCCCTTTTGCGGAAGAAGGTGGCAAACTGCCCCACATTTTCGAAATGAAGCTGGTAGGCGATGTCGCTGATCGGTTGTGCACTGCGCGTCAACAGTTCCTTGGCTCTGATCACGCGGAGCTGGATTTGGTATTGGGCCGGCGAGATCCCCGTATAGTTTTTGAACATGCGTCGGAACCAGGAATAGCCAACCCCGAGCTGTGTGGCGATAGCCTCAACCGAAACCGGTGCCTCGATCTGCTCCTTCATCAGCCGCCTTGCCTTGGCGATCATCTCGATGGCATACGAATCCTCGAACGACCGATTACGGTATTTGTAGTAGATGGTACTGGTCATATGCTGCAAGATGCCCGTCATCATCACCTGATAGCCGGCCTTTTCATTGTTGGCTGTGCGCAACAAATCCTCATAAAGCGAGATCAGCGAGTTGCTGATGCCGATATGCAGCAGCGGTTGTTCGACAGAGAAGAAGCGTTCGGTCAGCAGATGATTGAAGTAAGCACTGCGGAAACCTACCCAATACTCATCCCACCCTATTGCCGGATCAGGATAATAGTTGTGACGTTCGGAAGGGAAAAGCAGCAGGAGATCCCCTTCGCGCACCTCCTGCAACGGGAGATGCTCCGACTCGAACCACCCCTTTCCTTTGGTGATATAGACAAACTGATATTCATTCAAGACGCGCCCAGACTGTTGGGCAAAGCAATAGCTTTCAGGGTGTTTGGACAAAGGATAGGGTGCACCGGCGGGGATGAACTGATAGCCGACGGTTGTCAAGATCACGCCCCAGCGCTCATCGTCGGGGCTGTAGGTCAGATAATGTAGCTGATCGCTGCTTCGTGTCACCATTTATATCAGATTTGAAAGATTTAATATCAATATCCCAATAGGAATTGTCCGATAAAGGTAATACATTTGTCGCAAAAGAAAACAGAAGCAGCTCACATTTTTCGAAAAACAATTGAAAGAGGTGAACTGTGGAAAGAGTCGTCTTCATTGTAACACCTATTTTTAATATGAGCGGAAACACATTTTTATCATTCGACATCGGTGCGTCCAGTGGGCGTGCCGTACTGATCACCTTCCACGAAGGACGGTTTGAGATGGAAGAGATCCATCGTTTCACCAACCGCATACTGGAGATGCATGGCCGATATTATTGGGACGTGTTCCATATCTATGCCGAACTGAAACAAGCACTGAAACTATGCGGACAGCGGCAGATGCCACTCTGCTCCGTTGGTATTGACACTTGGGGCGTCGACTTCGGCTATATAGGTGCCGATGGTTCGTTGTTAGGCCTTCCTCGTGCCTACCGCGATCCTTACACCGAGGGTGCACCCGAAGCTTTTTTTGCCGAAAAGATGCCCCGCGAGGAGGTCTACCGCCGGACAGGCATCCAAATCATGAACTTCAACTCTCTGTTCCAGCTCTACCAAGCTCATCGCCAACAGTATGCCCCGTTTGAGGCAGCGAAGCACGCACTCTTCATCCCCGATCTGCTATCTTACATGCTGACCGGCCAAATGATATGTGAATACACCGAGGCATCCACCTCGCAGATGGTCGACCCCACGACAAAACAGATCGACAAGGAGCTGCTACAAGCAGCAGGGGCCCCGTCTGATCTCTTTCCCAATATGGTGA
>CAVJQR010000004.1:0-35979 GCA_963651605.1 Agathobaculum sp. | reverse complement strand
GTGGGGACCCTCACGCCGGCATTGGCAGCAGAGACAGGCGTCGGCGCGGTGCCCGTTGTGGCAGTTGCCGGTCATGATACCGCCTCGGCAGTAGCTGCAGTGCCCACGCTCGACCGCGAGTTTGCCTACTTGAGCAGTGGCACTTGGAGCCTGATGGGTATCGAATCGGAGCAACCCATCATCAACGACGAGAGCTACCGGCTGAACTTCACCAACGAGGGAGGCATCGATGGTACCATCCGCTTCCTGAAGAACATCACCGGCATGTGGCTGTTGGAACGTTGCAAGGACGAGTGGAAAGCGGCGGGCAAGGACTACAGCTATAGCGAGCTGATCGAGCTGATGCAAAAGGAAGAGGCCTACCGCAGCTTCGTCAATCCCAATGCCCCCTGCTTTGCAAACCCCGCCAACATGCAAGCGGCCATCGCCCGCTACTGCGAGGAGACAGGCCAGCCCACTCCATCGACGGTAGGGCAATACGTGCGCTGCATCTTCGAGAGTCTGGCCTTCAGCTACCGCACCGTGCTCTATGTCCTGCAAGAAAAAGCCGATTTCCCGATACGAAGACTCCATATCATCGGCGGCGGGGCGAAGAACGACGTGTTGAACCAACTCATTGCCAACGTCATTCGTCTGAAAGTCGTTGCAGGTCCATCCGAAGCAACTGCTATCGGCAACGGACTGATGCAGGCCCGCTCTGCAGGGTTGGTGCGCGACCGTTGGGAGATGCGCCGGTTGATTGTCTCGAGTATGCAACCCAAAAGCTTCCTTCCCGAGGGCGATGCAGCCGAATACGATCGGGCTTACGACAAGTTTATGAAGATAACATCAAAACAATAATAACAATTATATAAAAAGATACTACCATGACAAACGAAAAGAACATCACAACCGCATACGAGATTGCCAAAGAGCGCTATGCCACTTTAGGAGTAGACACCGAACAGGCCATGAAGGCCCTACAACAGATCGCCCTCTCGCTTCACTGCTGGCAGACGGACGACGTCAGAGGATTCGAGAACCTCGGCGGATCACTGACGGGCGGCATACAGGTGACAGGCAACTACCCCGGCAGAGCCCGCACCATCGATGAGGTACGCGCCGACGTTCTGAAGGTCACCTCACTGATCCCCGGCAAGCATCGTTTCAACCTCCATGCCATCTATGGCGACTTCGGCGGGAAGGTGGTGGACCGCAACGAGATCGAGCCCTGCCACTTCACCAGCTGGATGCAGTGGGCTGCCGAAAACGGATTGAAGCTCGACTTCAACAGTACCTCCTTCTCCCACCCCAAGAGCGGCAATCTGACGCTCGCCAACCCCGATGAATCCATCCGCCGCTTCTGGATCGAGCACACCGAGCGCTGCCGTTGGATCAGCGACGAGATGGGCAAGTTCCAGCATGATCCCTGCATCATGAACCTTTGGATCCATGACGGCAGCAAGGAGGTACCCGCCAGCCGTCTGCGCTATCGTCAACTCCTAGAGCAGTCGCTCGACGAGATCTTCGCCACGGAATACAAGCACATGAAAGACTGTATCGAGGCCAAGCTGTTCGGCATCGGACTGGAGAGCTACACCGTCGGCTCTTATGATTTTTACCTCGGCTATGGAGTGAAGCACCAGAAGATGGTGACGCTCGACACCGGTCACTTCCACCTGACCGAGAGTGTGGCCGACAAGATATCCTGCCTGCTACTCTTCACACCCGAGATCATGCTGCACGTCAGCCGACCGATCCGTTGGGACAGCGACCATGTCGTGATTCTCAACGACGAGCTGACCGACCTCTCGCGCGAACTCGTACGCTGTCAGGCCCTCGACCGTGTCCATATCGGCCTCGACTATTTCGACGCCACGATCAACCGCATCGGTGCTTATGTCATCGGTATCCGAGCTACACAGAAAGCCCTGCTGCAGGCCTTGTTGGAACCTCATGACCGGCTCATGGCCTACGAAGAGAACGACCAACTCTTCCAGCGTCTGGCCCTGCAGGAAGAGGCCAAGAGTCTGCCGTGGAATGCCGTGTGGGACATGTTCTGTGCGCGTAACAACGTACCGGTAGGGACTGATTTCATCCACGAGATCGAAGCCTACGAAGCTGCCGTAACCAGCCGACGCGGATAACCCCCTTCATTCTCAACAGTGCCCCTTCCGGCTCTTTTTCGGAAGAGGCACCCCTAAAACAAAATACCTATGGAAATCATCATCGGATTGATCATTATAGCGATCGGGAGCTTCGGCCAAAGCAGTTCGTATGTCCCGATCAATCGCGTCAAGGCGTGGAGCTGGGAGAGTTACTGGCTCGTACAGGGCATCTTCGCCTGGCTCATCTTCCCCTTGTTGGGTGCCCTGTTGGCTCTCCCGTCGGGTGTAACGCTCGGCGAACTGTTCGGTATGGAGGGCAGCCTTAGTGCCATCACCTACGGCATCCTATGGGGTGTCGGCGGCCTCACCTTCGGATTGAGCATGCGCTATCTCGGCGTGGCTTTGGGCCAGAGCATCGCCCTCGGCACCTGCTCGGCGTTCGGCACTCTCTTCCCCGCCCTGTTGGGTGGCGAGGATTTGTTGCATGGCGACGGACTGGTGCTGCTCATCGGCGTATGCATCATGCTGGCGGGCATTGCCATCATCGGCTATGCCGGCAGTCTACGGGCCCGGAACATGAGCGAAGAGGAGAAACGGGCCGCCATCAAAGACTTTGCCCTCACCAAGGGACTGGCCGTAGCATTACTGGCGGGCGTGATGAGTGCCTGCTTCAACCTCGGACTCGAGGCCGGTACCCCCATCCGGGAGTATGTACGCGAACGGGGGGCGAGCGACCTATTTGCACTGAACCCCGTCATCCTACTGGTAACCATCGGCGGCTTCCTTACCAATGCTCTCTACTGCCTCTTTCGGAACGTGCGCAACCATACGTTGAAAGACTACACCTCCACCCCTGGAAGTGTTTGGATCAACAACCTGTTGTTCTGCGCCCTTGCCGGCGTGTTGTGGTATTCGCAGTTCTTCGGGCTCGGCATGGGCAAGAGCTTCTTCACCGATTCGCCCGTCATGATGGCCTTTTCGTGGAGCATCCTCATGTCGCTCAATGTCATCTTCAGCAACGTGTGGGGCATTCTCCTGAAAGAGTGGAAGGGCGTCAGCCAAAAGACCGTCATCGTGTTGATTGTCGGCCTTTGCGTACTGATTCTCTCCCTCATATACCCAAACTTATAACCCATGCATAAAAGATGAGAAGAAACTTTGCACTGACGGCGGCGGCCATGCTCGTAACATTCTTTGCCGGTGCCCAACAGCAGGACCATCGTGTCCGAGAATATATCGCCCCTACCCGCATCGTGTGGCAACAAGACAGTACTCAAATCACCGGAGCTGAGCATCTTTTGAAGCCCGGCAACGGACAAGCCGACCTCACCAACCGATATATGTCTGTCTGGAAAGGAGCACCCGGCAAGCACCCCGCCCTCCTGATCGACTTTGGTCGTGAGCTGCAGGGTGGCATTCGGCTGGTAACCGGCATGCCCTCCAGCCATACTCCCGTCCGACTCCGTGTGCGCCTCGGCGAATCCGTCAGCGAAGCGATGTGCGACATCGACGGCACGAACGGTGCCACCAACGATCACGCCTTGCGCGACATGACCATCGCCGTGCCTTGGTTGGGCGTCACCGAGGTGGGCAACTCCGGCTTTCGCTTTGCCCGTATCGACCTGCTCGACGACACGCTCGATCTCCATCTGAAGGAGGTGAGCGCCGTCTCCGTCTATCGTGACATCCCCTACAAGGGATCGTTCGCCTGCAGCGACCCGCGGCTGAACGCCATTTGGCAGACAGGTGCCTATACCGTCCACCTCAATATGCAGGAGTATATTTGGGACGGCATCAAACGCGACCGTCTCGTGTGGATAGGAGATCTCCATCCCGAGGTGATGACCGTCAGTGCCGTGTTCGGCTACAACGAGGTGATCCCCAAAAGCCTCGACCTGGCGCGCGACATCACACCGCTACCCCACTGGATGAGCGGCATGAGCCCCTACTCCATTTGGTGGCTCCTGATCCAACGCGATTGGTATACCTACCAGGGCGATTTGAATTATCTGAAACTCCAACAAGACTATATCACGGGATTGCTGCAGCTGCTGATGGAACATATCGATGCCAAAGGCCACGAACAGCTCACCGACGGCCGCTTTCTCGACTGGCCATCGAGCGAGAACAAAGAGGCACTCGATGCAGGACTGCAGGCACTGATGCTATTGGCCATGGAGGCGGGCGAGCAACTCTGTACGATTCTTGGCAACGAACCGCTTGCCCTTCAATGTCAGAAGAAAGCGACCCTGCTGAAGCAAGGTGCGCCCGATGTGACCCGCCCCTTCTTGCAGCTCAAGAAAGCACCCACCGCACCAGGCATGAAGCAGGCAGCCGCCCTCATGAGCCTCGCCGGACTGATGGATGCCCGTGAGGCAGCAGAGCGATACATCGCCGTCGATGGCGCGCATGGCTACTCCACTTTCTATGGTTACTATATGCTGCAAGCCATGGCTAAGGCGGGCAACTATCAAGGGGCACTCGACCAGATTCGCTCCTTCTGGGGTGGTATGCTCGACCTCGGTGCCACCACCTTCTGGGAGGATTTCAACCTCGACTGGATGGACAACGCCGGCCGCATCGACGAACTGACACCCGCCGGCAAACACGATGTGCACCGCGACTATGGCGCTTACTGCTATAAAGGTTTCCGCCACAGCCTCTGCCACGGATGGGCATCGGGTCCAACCTCGTGGCTCACTCGCCATGTGCTCGGCGTCGAAGTTGTCAGTCCCGGTGCCACAACCATACGTATCATACCCCATTTGGGCGATCTCGACTGGGCCGAAGGCACCTTCCCTACGCCACAAGGCATCGTCAAGATACGACATACCAAACAGTCTGACGGATCTATCCACTCCGATATACAAGCACCCGCCGGCGTTAACGTCTTGAAGGAGTAGGTATAGGATGAGGGGAAAAAGAGACAAAAGATCCGATCATTGAAAAAGTTTCTCGGGGGCTAACTGTAGTTTTCTGCGGAGAAAACTACAGTTTACTCCCGAATGAACTCGAGTTTTGTCCCGAACAAACTGCAGTTTTGTGCCGAGAAACTTTTTCAAAACTCTACACTTGTAAAAAATATCAATTGGAACATTCTAACCGACATTGCCGTTTTTTCGCACAAAGGCCCCATCTCTCTCCTTCTCCTTTCCACACTTTTGGCAATAACACAAGAAAAGTGTATCTTTGTGCCTTGGTTCGATATTATTATAATGCAAACGGAAATGAGTGAAAAGAAGCAACAGGTGAGTGTATTGTTTATGTTTTTCAGCATTCTCTTCTCGGTCTGCCTCATTGCGGCAAACGTTTTGGAGACGAAGCAGATAGCCGTGGGTCCCATCTCGCTGACGGGCGGTCTGATAGTCTTCCCGATAAGCTACATCATCAATGACTGCGTGTGTGAGGTGTGGGGCTACCGCAAGGCGCGCCTGCTGATATGGTTGGGCTTTGCGATGAACTTCTTCTTCGTGCTGCTCGGTGCACTGTGCGACGCCATCCCCGGGGCCGACTATTGGACGAACGACGAAGGGTTTCATGCCATCTTCGGACTGGCTCCGCGCATCGCCATAGCTTCGTTCATCGCCTTCATCTGCGGATCATTTGCCAATGCCTATGTGATGAGTCGGATGAAGATAGCCAGCCGCGGCAAGCATTTCTCCCTGCGTGCGATCGTGAGCACCATAGCCGGCGAAAGCATCGACTCGTTCATCTTCTTCCCGTTGGCGTTGGGGGGCATTGTCCCTGCCGGCGAACTGCCGAAACTCATGCTCTGGCAGATTGTCTTGAAGACCGCCTACGAGGTAGTGGTATTGCCACTGACCCTCTCCATCGTAAACTATCTGAAGCGACACGAGCAAGCGGATGCTTACGACAACGGCATCTCGTACAACATCTTCAAGATCCGAAACATCTAAAGGGGTGCAACACTTGCGGAGCTCTTCGCAGGTAAAAAAAGAATATCGACTTCGCCATTGCTTGTTTTCAAGAAAAGTAGTATCTTTACCTCTCAATTGGATTTATAAAGAAAAACACGCAATCATGAAGACAACATGGCTATATGCCTCGATGGTAAGTGCAGCGCTTTTCACCGGCTGCATTGAACCAAACGAGACCATCACACCGATTCATCTACGCACGGAGTATACCACTTGCCCCATCGGGTTGGAGACAACCGCCCCTCGTTTCACGTGGGAGTATGCGGGAGAAGATTCCACGTTTCACCCTGCCCGCCACGAGATCCGTATCGGCACTTCGCCCGATCGATTGGCACCCTATCAAGAAGGGATGGTGCTGCAACCCGAAACGCGCTACTACTGGAATGTGACCGTTTACGGAGAGGACGGGCGGCGATGCAACCCCTCCGAAACAACCTGGTTCGAGACGGCCAAAATGACGGCCGACGACTGGCAGGCGCAGTGGATCACTGACAGCCACGATGCAGACTACGAACCGGCGCCGATGCTACGCAAGGCATTCACTGCCACGAAGCCTATCCGCAGCGCCCGCCTCTATGTGTCGGCAGCCGGCTACTACGAGCTGTTCATCAACGGCACACGCGTGGGCAACAACTTCCTCGACCCGGGCTATACCCACTTCGACAAGCGCAATCTCTACGTGACGCACGATGTGACAGCCCTGATAGCCGATGGCGACAATGTGCTGTCGGCCGTGCTGGGCAACGGATGGTATAACGAGCAGTCGGTGGCCGTGTGGAACTTCCACGAGGCCCGTTGGAGAGACCGTCCGCGTCTGCTGGCCGAGCTGAAGATCACCTACGATGACGGCACGACCGAAACCGTTGCCTCCGACGGCAGCTGGCGCACCGCCTGTGGCCCCTATACCTACAACAATATCTACAGCGGCGACCGCTACGACGCACGGCTGGAGCCGACAGGATGGAAGACAACGGCGTTTGACGACAGCAGTTGGGAGACAGCCCGCACCGTGACAGCCCCCTCGCCCCTCCTCACGGCTCAGGAGATGCCCGGCATCCATGCCACCGACACGCTGCGCCCCCGCTCGATGACGAAGTTCAGCGACCGCCTCTATCTCTATGCGTTCGACAAGAACCTGGCAGGGCTCTGCCGGCTGAAGGTCAAAGGTGAGGCGGGCACACACATCACCCTCAAGCACGGCGAGCTGCTCAAAGGCAATGGACGTCTGGAGCAGGGCAACATCAACGTCTACTACCACCCCGTCAAGCCGGGCGAGGTGTTCCAAATGGATGAATATACACTGCGGGGCGACTCGACAGAAGAGACATGGATTCCGTCGTTCTCCTATCACGGCTTCCAATATGTCGAGGTGGAGAGTGACCGTCCTGTGGACTTGACCGAAGAGAGCGTGACCGCCCTCTTCCTGCACACCGACATTGCCCCCGTGGGAAGCTTCTCCTGCTCCGACGAGATGCTCAACAAGATATGGGATGCCACAATGCAGGCCTACCGCAGCAATCTGCACAGCATCCCGACCGACTGCCCCCAACGCGAGAAGAACGGATGGACGGCCGATGCCCATATCGCCATCGACCTCGGACTGTTGGGCTTCGACGGCATCAAGCTATATGAGAAATGGATGGACGACATCATCGACAACCAACGGGAGGCGGGCGACATTGCCGGCATCATTCCCTCGAGCGGATGGGGCTATGGCGACTTTCCCGGCCCGGTGTGGGATGCAGTGATGTTCATCATCCCCAATGCGCTCTACAATTATTATGGCACGACGCGCAGTATCGAGAAGCTGTACCCCACGATGGAGCGCTATTTGGATTACCTGAAAACGAAAGAGATAGACGGATACCTGACCTATGGCTTGAGCGACTGGGTCTATTGGAAGGCAACGACCAACAACGAATATACGTCGACGGCCTACTACTATTTGGACAACTGCCTGATGGCACGCTTCGCCTCGCTGCTGGGCAAGGATCCAAAACCCTACGAGGAGAAGGCCGAGACGCTGAAGGCTTTGATCAACCAAAAATTCTTCCATGCCGAAACGGCTACCTATGCCGAAGGGACGCAAGCAGCACAAGCACTGGCGCTCTACCTCGGTCTGGTGCCGAACGGGAAGGAGCAGGCAGTGGCCAACGCACTACACCAGCGGGTGGCCGACAACAACTACTTCCTCGACTTCGGGCTGATCGGCAGCAAAACAGTGCCGGCCATGCTGGCACAATACGGCTATCTTGAAGATGTGATGAAGATGATGACGAAGCGCGAAGCACCATCATGGGGCTATTGGGTGGAGACAATGGGATACACTACCCTGCCCGAGACGTGGACACTGAGTCCGAAGTTTCAAGATGCCTCCCTCAACCATGTCTTTATGGGCGACATCTCTGCATGGATGATGAACCGCCTGGCGGGCATCAACTACGACGAAGCGCATCCGAGCTTTGAGCATATCCTCCTCACGCCCCACTTCGCCGAAGGATTGGAGTGGGCCAAAGGCAGCTATCACTCTGTCCGTGGGTTCATCAGCAGCGAATGGAAGCGGGCGAACGGAGCCATAGAGCTGACCGTCACCATCCCGACAGGCTCCTCTGCCACGCTGAAAGTGGGCGGAAAGACAATCGCCGTCGCAGCAGGTACGCACCGCTATACGTTCTGAGAAGAGCGTGACATCTGTCCGAAGGCCGCACAAAAGCTTCCGGCAGATGCCACACCTTATAACTATTTTTTTTGAAGAACACTTTAATTGTAACTAACCATGAAGAGAAACCTGATTATGTTATTGCTTCTCGGATGTACGGCCACGATACAGGCGGCATCCGAATGGAAAGCACACTGGATCAACCAAGAGGAGTGTCAGAGCACTACCAATACGTGGCTGGCTTTCCGCAAGACGGTCGACATCGAGACCGTACCCTCATCACTCACCGCACGCATTGCCGCCGACAGTAAGTACTGGCTGTGGATCAATGGGCAGCCGGTGGTATTCGAAGGCGGACTGAAACGAGGACCTTCACCCAACGGCACCTACTACGACTCGGTGGAGATAGCCCCCTATCTCGAAAAGGGAAAGAACAGTATCGCTGTCCTCGTATGGCACTTCGGCAAGCATGGGTTCAGCCACAACAATAGTGGACTGGCGGCATTGCTGTTTGAGGCAACGGCACCGGGCATTGAAATCATCAGCGACAGAAGTTGGCAGTGCCGCCTTTACAATGCCTACCGGAACACGGAAGCACCCTTTCCCAATTATCGACTGCCGGAAAGCAATATCCGCTTCGATGCTCGGCAGGAGATGATAGGGTGGACGGAAAAGGATTTCAACGGAAACATGCCAGGGGCCATGATCATTGCCGAGCCCAACAGTGCTCCCTTCGGCGAGCTGGTGGAGCGCCCCATCCCACAATGGAAGGACTACGGACTGAAACCCTACGATGCTGTTCGCTCCTCGGCCAACGGTGACACGCTCTATTGCCGCATGCCCTACAACTGTCAGGCAACACCCTACCTGAAAGTAGAGGCACCGGCCGGCAAGATGATTCGCATGCAGACGGACGATTACGAAGGGGGATCGGCCTATAATGTGCGGGCAGAGTATATCACCCGCGATGGGGAACAGAGCTATGAGAGCTTCGGATGGATGAACGGCCACGAGATGATCTACATCATCCCCGAAGGGGTGAAGGTGAAAGAGGTGAAGTATCGCGAGACGGGCTACAACACAGCGTTTACAGGCTCCTTCTCCTGCAACGATACTTTCCTCAACGAGCTCTGGAAACGGTCGGCACGAACCCTCTATATCACGATGCGCGACAACTATATGGATTGCCCCGACCGCGAACGAGCACAGTGGTGGGGCGATGCCGTCAACGAACTGGGCGAGGCATTCTATGCACTCTCTCCCTCCAGCCAACTGCTGGCCCGCAAAGCAATCCACGAGCTGGTGAACTGGCAGCGACCCGATGGGGCCTTCTTCTCCCCTGCGCCGGCAGGCAATTACCGCACGGAGCTGCCACTGCAGATGCTGGCTTCCATCGGCTGGTATGGCTTCTATACGCAGTATTTCTACAGTGCCGACAGCAGCTTCGTGGGTGATGTGTATGACCGCGTCCACCACTATCTGCACGAAGTGTGGAAGAGGGACAGCGAAGGGATGCCACTCGTGCGAGAAGGCGACTGGAACTGGGGCGATTGGGGCGAGAACATTGATCTCGAAGTATTGACCTCGTGCTGGTATTACCTGGCACTCAAAGCGGAGCAGGCTTTCGCCTTACAGCTGGGAAAGAAGACAGATGCCGCCCAAGCAGCACAGATGATGCACGCCATCGAACAGGAATTCGACAAACGTTACTGGACAGGATCCGCCTTCCGCACGAAAACCTACGAGGGCGAAACGGACGACCGCGCACAGGCCATGGCAGTGGTGTCCGGACTGGCCTCGGCAGACAAATACAAAGCACTGACAGAAACCATCCGAAAAGAGCAACACGCCAGTCCCTATATGGAAAAATATGTGCTGGAGGCACTCTTCGTCATGAACCAACCGACGCTGGCCATGGAGCGGATGAAGCAACGCTATGGGCAGATGATCAACGACTATCCGCAATACACTACGCTGTTCGAAGGATGGGGCATCGGCGAACAGGGGTTCGGTGGAGGAACAATCAACCATGCCTGGAGCGGTGGACCGCTGACGATGCTCAGCCAAAAGGTGTGTGGAATCACCCCCTCCTCGCCCGGCTTCCGCTCATTCCGCATCCGTCCGCAGATGGGCAACCTGACGCAAGCCTCGGCCACAGTCGATACGCACTACGGCCTGATCCGCGCCGAGCTGCAACGCAAAGGTAATAGGATACGCTTGACGTTGACCGTTCCGCAAGGAACTACTGCCGAAGTGGTGACGGCCAAAGGCAAGAGCCAACTCCTCGAAGCGGGTACACATACCCTCTCCATCGCCGCAAACAGCTTCTGACAACTGACATACATACGGCAGAATCATCCTAACTCCCCCTCTCTTTTTTCCTATGAGAGGGGGAGTTTTCTGTTGATGGAGAGGGGTGTCTGCATCGTCATTCCTCACTTTTCCATCCAAACAACATCCCCTAAAACAAAACTTTCAACTGCACACTTTTACTATATTCCATGCAATTTTGCATAAATATCTGCACATTTTTTATTGTTTTGTGCATATATTTCAAATAACTGCTTATCTTTGCGCCCGTCAATGAGGGAATCGAGCCTGCTTTTTCATGGCAGATTCCTCCCAAACAACGATTATAAACTATAACAGACTTAATCAAATGAAAAATTTTATTGCAATCGCATGCCTATCACTGCTACCGGGTGTCTATGCCACAGCCGAGGGTTTTCAAATCAATGCCCAAAGTACGAAACAGGCGGGTATGGGACATGTCGGGACAGCCATGAAACTGGGAGCAGAGAGTATGCACTTCAATCCTGCCGGATTGGCATTTATGGATAAGACAATCGACATCTCGGCAGGCCTCACCGGGGTGTTTTCCTACATCAACTATAAGAAAGACAACTATTCATACGACACGAACAACACGCCGGGAACGCCGCTCTATCTCTATGCGGGCTTCAAGATTTACGACAATCTGGCGGCCGGCGTCACCTTTAACACTCCATACGGCAGCTCCATCACCTGGGGCGACAACTGGAAGGGTGCGCATCTGGTGCAGGAGATCGCCCTCAAAGCATACAACCTGCAACCGACTGTCTCGTGGAAAATCACCGACAAGTTAAGCATCGGCGCGGGCCTCATCATGGAGTTTGGCAACATCAAGCTGAACAAGGCGTTGATAGGACCGGGCGAATTGACCTACATGGCAAACTACATGCAGCAGTCGTTGGCAGAAAAGTTGCCGTCCGACATGATCGCCGCCATGACTCCGGTGCTGAGCCCTATCATCAAAGAGATGGCTCTTTACGATGATGCCTCCGCCGCTTCCGTCGCATTGAAAGGGGATGCCGGGGTACGTTTGGGCTTCAATGTTGGGGCGATGTATGACATCAACGAGAAGTTTACGGTGGGTGTCTCCTACCGATCGAAGGTGACGGCCAAGGTGAAGGATGGAGCGATCGACCTGAAATATGCCAACGAAGAGCACTTCACGGCATTGCTCCAACAGGTGAACACGCTGCTGCAGACGGTCAATACAATGACTGGTGGCAACACAAGCCTCCCCTCTTCCATCTCTATCCCGGCACTCAACAACGGCACATTCAGCGCCGAACTGCCCCTTCCCAGCAATCTGAATGTGGGTATTACCTACCACCCGACGCCGACATGGAGCATCTCCGGCGAGGTGCAGTTCGTGGGTTGGGGGGCTTACGATGCTTTGGACGTATCGTTCGAGCCTTCGTCGCTAAGTGCCTACAACATGCATGCGGAAAAGAAATACCACAACTCGCGCATCTATCGCTTGGGGGCACAGCATACGTTGACGAACCGCTTCGATATCCGCTTCGGCTCGTATGTGGACCAATCGCCCGTATATGAGGACTATCTGAACCCGGAGACACCAAGCATGACCAAATGGGGACTGACCACAGGGTGCAGTTTCCGTCCGACACAACGTCTCTCGGTCGATTTCTCATTCTCATACGTGACCGGCTTCGGGCGGGATGGCTCCTATACGGACGAATATATGTTGATGAAAACGATCAAGGAGCTGCCATCGAAATACAAACAGCGGGAGTTCGGCGGGCATTATTCAGCCTATGCTCTCATGCCGTCCATTGGTATCACGTACGGATTCTAAGCACAACATCATTTTTAAACAACTCTACAACATACACCAACCCTAAGACAAGGTAAAGTAAAAAGCCCGATGCCGTGATGGTATCGGGCTTCTGTTTTATATCGTCGGCAGCGATCAGAACAGGGGATTCTCCACGCGCTCATCCAACACTGCCAGGCTGACTACCTCACGGATGTCATTCACATAGTGGAACGTCAACCCCTTCACATACTCGGGCTTGATCTCGTCGATGTCTTTCTTGTTCTCTTTGCAGAGGATAATCTCCTCGATGCCGGCACGCTTGGCCGCCAAAATCTTCTCGCGGATACCACCAACGGGCAGCACCTTGCCCCGCAAGGTGATCTCGCCTGTCATGGCCAAGTTCTTCTTCACCTTACATTGCTTGAAGGCAGACACTAAGGATGTCACCATCGTGACGCCGGCACTGGGTCCGTCTTTGGGAATAGCGCCCTCAGGGACATGAATGTGGACATTCCAATTCTCGAACATATCCTCGGAAATGCCAAACAATGACGCATGGGCACGGATATATTCCAATGCCAACATGGCAGATTCCTTCATCACATCACCCAAGTTGCCGGTCAAGGTAAGCTTGCCCCCTTTGCCCTTGCTGAGGCTGGTCTCGACAAAAAGAATCTCACCGCCGACAGCCGTCCAGGCCAAGCCCGTCACCACACCGGCATAGTCATTGCCCTGATACTTGTCGCGCGTATACTCGACAGGGCCCAAAAGCGTGGCCAAATCCTCCACCTTTATCTGTGCAGGGAGGGTCTCTTCCGAAGCTTTCTTGTAGGCCAAACGGCGCATGATCTTGGCAATTTTCTTGTCCAACTCACGGACACCGCTCTCACGCGTATAGGATTCGATCACACACTGGAGGGTCTTCTTCGGTATTTTCACCTCTTTCTTTCCCAATCCGTGCGCCTCTGCCTCCTTCGGAATCAGGTGGCGGGAAGCGATCTCTACCTTCTCTTCCTGAATATATCCGCTCACGTCGATCACCTCCATACGGTCCAACAGCGGCTGCGAGATGGCATTCAGGTTATTGGCCGTGGCGATGAACATGACATGGCTCAAGTCGTAATCGATGTCAAGGTAGTTATCATGAAAAGCATTGTTCTGCTCGGGGTCCAACACCTCCAACAAAGCAGAGGCCGGATCGCCCTTGAAATCGTTCGACACCTTGTCGATTTCATCCAACACAAACACCGGGTTGGAAGTGCCCGCCTTCTGCAGATTTTGGATGATACGCCCACACATCGCCCCGATATAGGTACGGCGATGGCCGCGGATCTCAGCTTCGTCATGCAATCCACCCAACGAAACGCGCACATACTTGCGGCCCAAGGCCTCGGCAATGGAGCGCCCCAACGATGTTTTTCCCACCCCCGGAGGGCCTGCCAAGCAGATGATGGGCGACTTCATATCGTTTTTCAGTTTCAACACAGCCAAATGTTCGATGATACGCTCCTTGACTTTGTCCAATCCATAATGGTCGCGGTCCAATATCTTGCGGGCATGCGCCAAGTTGAAGTTGTCGGTCGTATAGGTGTCCCACGGCAAGTTGACGATCGTCTGCACATATTGCATCTGCACAGAGTAGTCAGGCGATTGCGGATGAAGGCGTTGCAGCTTGCGAAGCTCCTTGTCGAACGTCTCGGCCACGGCGGCCGGCCACTTCTTGATATAGGCTTTGTCTTTCAGCTCTTGTATATCTTGCTCGTTGGTGTTTCCGCCCAATTCCTCTTGAATCGTCTTGATCTGCTGCTGAAGGAAGTACTCCTTCTGCTGCTTGTCGAGATCTTCTTGCGTTTTCATCTGAATGGAGGCCTTCAGCTCCAGGAGCTGAAACTCGCGGTTGAGGTGAACCATCAGCTTATAAGCGCGGTCTTTCAAGTCGCTCACCTCAAGAAGTGCTTGGCGCTCGGCTACTTCACTCACCAGGTTGGCGCATCCGAAATCAATCAAGTACAACGGATTGCGGTTGTTCTTCAACGAGAAGATCACCTCACGCTGGGGTTCGGGCGAAGTCATCATGATCTTGATCATCATATCCTTGATGGCTGCCACCAAAGCATTGAACTCCTTGTCTTTGGGTGCCTTCTGATCCTTCAAAACGGTTACCTTTCCTTGCAGGAAGGGCTTCTCTTCCACGATCTCCTCCAAAGCGATCCGCTTCTTTCCTTGCAAGATAACGGTCGTCATTCCGTCGGGCATGTCCAACACCCGCATGATGTCTGCCACCACGCCGACCTCATACAAGTCCTCTTTGCCGGGGTCCTCTACCTCGACATCCTTTTGGCAAAAGGCACCGATCAGGCGATGGGAGTCGGCACAACTCCGCACCAGCTTCATCGACTTCTCACGGCCGATCATGACGGGGATAGCAACGCCGGGAAACAAGACCATGTTGCGCAGCGTCAGGATAGGAATCGCTTCTTCCACCTGCTCAATGCCATCGGAAAAGTCCTCTTCAGGATCGCAATCGGTCAGGACCGGCATCACCATACTCACACTGACGGCATCGTCAAAACCATGGTCGAACGAGACGGAAGCAACTGTTTTCTTCTTATTTTTCATAAATGATTCTTCTATAGCAAATATATGTATTATCCTCACAAAAATCAGGCCAAAGGTACGAAAAATCAATTTATCTCTCTAATTTTGTGGCATAATCTACTTTTTTTATGGCGAACCCTTTCTTTCAATTCAAACAATTCACGGTGTTTCATGACAAATGTGCCATGAAAGTCGGAACAGATGGCGTACTGATAGGCAGCTGGTGTCACCCCGAAGCTTGCCACCATATCTTGGATATTGGCACAGGAACGGGGCTGATCGCCCTCATGATGGCGCAACGTTCATCGGCAGCAATCGATGCCATCGACATCGATGAAGGGGCTTGCCTTCAAGCGAAAGAGAATGCAGAGCGCTCGCCATTTGCCGCACAGATCAACATCTGCCATACCTCGTTGGAGGAGTTTGCCGCTACCCATACGGCGCATGGCTATGACTTGATCGTCTCCAATCCGCCCTACTTCAACCACTCGTTGAAGTGTCCCGACCGGCAACGAAATCAAGCGCGACATACGGACACCCTCCCTTTGCACGATCTCTTGCACGATGCCAGGCAGCTGCTCAGCGAAGAGGGGCGCCTATGCCTCATCCTGCCGTTCGATCAGCAGGAGATGCTCACCACCTTGGCAGAGGAACAAGGGCTCTACCTCTGTCGGCAGACGGATATTATCCCCACCCCCATGGCATCGCCCAAGCGGCTGCTGGTGGAGTATGCCATCACTCCTCAGGCGAATCCCCAACACGACTCGCTGCTGATCGAAGAGAGCCGTCACCACTACAGCGAAGCTTTCTCGGCACTGGTGCGGGATTATTACCTGCATTTGTAAAGAGAGACTGCCGATCTTTAAGAGAGTTTCTCCGTACAAAACTGCAGTTTTCTCCGCACAAAACTGCAGTTCACTCGGGGGAAAACTGTAGTTTCATGCCGAGAAACTTTTTCATAGCACTCGTATTTCTTCTCATTATTGCTGCTTCTTGTAACTCATTACTGCCCACCCGCACATGGCAACGGCAAAGAGAAAGAGAGCAAAGAGTTGGTGGGCTATACTGAAGAAATCGCCACCGCGTACGAAAACCGTGCGAATAGCATCGATGAAGTAGTGCATCGGGTTGACATACGTCGTCAGGTAAGCCCACTCAGGCATCGAGCGGACAGGGGTAAAGAGCCCACTGAGCAAGATCAGGTTCATCACAAAAAACCACATGACAAACACCGCTTGCTGCATCGTATCGTTATAGTTGGAGATCACCAGCCCAAAGCCGCTGAAGATGAAGGCCAAGAGCATGGCCAACAGATAGACCAACCATAGGCTCCCTGCCGAGGTGATGCCGTAAAGCAGCCACGAAAGGAGAAAGCAGAGGGTCATCACCAGCGCGGCAATGATCCAATAAGGGATCAATTTGGCCAATATGAAGTGGAACCTCGAGACGGGTGTCACGTTGATGGCCTCGATCGTTCCGCTCTCTTTCTCTCCCACAATATTCAGCGCCGGCAAGAATCCGCACAGCAACAAGACAAGGATAGCCATGAGCGATGGGATCATGAACAGCTTATAATTCAAATATTTGTTATAAAGATAAAGCACCGACACTCGCTCTTTCAAGATGTTCATCAGCGAAGCTGCATCCGCTGAAAGGAATTCGTCTGCATGGTGGTCGGCTATGATGTTGCCCACATATTGAAGCCCCATGCTGCCTTTCACGCCGTTGACGGCATTGGCCACCACACGAAGCTGCGCCTTTCCCTGCTCACGTTCGTAGTGTGGGGGGATCTCGACGATGATATCGGCCGCCGACCGCTCCACATCGGCCAAAGCCATGGCATAAGACGGGCGCACCCCTCCGAAGCGGAAATAGTCGGAAGCGGCTATGCGCTGCACCAATCGCTCAGACGACGGCGAGCGGTCGAGGTCAACTACCTCCACCACGATGTTGCGCACGCTCATATCCATTACCCATGGCATGACGCACATGATCATGATCGGGAACATTACGATGAGCCGCGGCAGGAAACTATTTCGCCGTATCTGCAAAAACTCTTTCTGTATCAAATATTTCAATACCATATACTTATGACAATCGTTTGTTAAACATCCGCAAGGCCATCGCCAAAAGGAAAAGAGCCATGCCCACCAATATCACTATTTCATGCACCACCTTGTCAATGCCCACCCCCATGATCATCAACTTTCGCATGGCAGCGATGAAATAGCGTGGTGGCATGATGGCCGAGACATATTGTAAGGGAAGCGGCATGCTCTCGATAGGAAACATCATGCCACTAAGAAGGATGCTGGGAAGCATCAGTAGAATGGCCGATGCCAAGAGGGCCACCAACTGCGTCCGCGCTATAGTGCTGATCAGCAACCCCAACGAAAGGGCCAAGACAATGTAGATACCGGCCACCAAAACAATCCACCCGATGCCGCCCGCAATGGGAACAGCAAGTATAAACTTGGATATCAATAGGATACTGGCCAAGATCGTAAACGCCAACAGCAAATAGGGAACCACCTTGGCCATGACGATCAGCAGCGGGCGGGCCGGGCTGACCAACAGCAATTCCATCGTGCCGCGCTCCTTCTCTCTGGCGATGCTGATGGAGGTCATCAGCGCACAAATCAAGATCAAGATCACACCCATGATGCCAGGAACGAAGTTATAACAGCTGCGCATCTGCGGATTGTAAAGCATCTGCATCGAGAAGGGAGTCGTCGACGAGTAGAGGATCTGCGACACATATGCGGCATATTGCTGCGCCATATTCGGATCAGTGCCGTCAGTGATCACCTGCAACAGAGGACCATCTACCGTAGCCGCTTCCGAAGCAGTCGTCAACAATGCTTGCTTGGCCGCATAATCTGAAGCAAAAACCACGGCCATATCCGCCTGCTGATGGCGGATCAACTGTTCAGCTTCTGCAGGGGTGGAGACGATATCGGTGAGGATGAAATATTCGTTGGCCGACAAGCGGTCCACCAACTTCCGGGTCTCTTCATCCAACGACGAGCGGACTACCACCGTACGAACATTCTTCACATCGGTGGAAATGGCAAAGCCGAAAAGCAGCATCATGACCACCGGCATGCCGAAAAGGATAAGCATCGTGCGCTTGTCGCGGAGAATATGGTGCATCTCTTTGATTACAAAGGAGAAAAATAGTTTCATGTTCGTGCTAAATAAGTAAATAAATGGTCCATATCGGGCTGATGATATTCCCGCTTCAACTCGTCGGGGGTACCCATCGCCTTAATCTTTCCCGCCACCATGATGGAGATACGGTCGCAATACTCAGCCTCGTCCATGTAGTGGGTCGTCACAAAAACAGTAATGCCTCGCCTTGCCGCTTCATAAATAAGCTGCCAAAACTGGTGGCGCGTGGCAGGATCGACTCCTCCCGTCGGCTCATCCAAAAAGACAATCTCCGGGTCGTGAAAGATACTGACCGAGAAGGCAAGCTTCTGCTTCCAACCCAATGGCAGGCCGGCTACCAGGTCGTTGGCATGCTCTTCGAAGTGAAGTTGCTCGAGCAACTGCTTCGTCTTCCGACGAATAGCCGCATCACTCATCCCATAGATGCCGGCAAAGAGGCGAATGTTCTCGGTCACTGTCAGGTCATCATAAAGCGAAAAGCGTTGACTCATATAGCCAATGTGGCGCTTGATCTGCTCGTATTGGGTGACAATATCGCAACCGGCCACCTGACCTGTGCCGGCAGTGGGCTTGCTCAAGCCGGTAAGGATATGCATGGCCGTTGTCTTTCCCGCACCATTCGCTCCCAAAAATCCAAACACCTCCCCACGTTTGACGCGGAAAGAGATGTCGTTGACCGCACGAAAATCGCCAAATGCCTTCACAAGATGGTTCACTTCAATGGCATAGCTCGTCTCCTCTTCGGCCGTTGTCATCGTCTCATGGGCGGTTTGTTCCAACCCGGTCGGACAAAATACGGCTTTGAATTGCTGCAAGATGGCTTCCGGGGTGCCAATTCCGCGCACCTCGCCCTGCTGAAGAAAGGCTATACGGTCGCATTGACGCACTTCGTCCAAGTAAGGGGTCGAGACGATGATCGTCATCCGTTGCTTCTTCAACAACGATAGCATTGTCCAAAACTCTTTTCGGCTGACAGGATCGACACCCGTCGTCGGCTCGTCGAGGAAAAGGATGCGCGGCGTATGGACCAACGCACAAGAAAGAGCCAGCTTTTGCTTCATTCCTCCCGACAAGGCTCCTGCACGACGATCTTTGAAAGGTTCGATCTGTCCGTAGATAGGCTTGATCAAATCGTAAGCAGCAGCGACAGTCGTGCCGAACAGCTCTGCGAAAAAGCGAAGGTTCTCCTCTACGGAAAGGTCTTGATAAAGGGAGAATTTACCGGGCATATAGCCGACAATCCTTCGAATCTCCCTCAATTGCCGCACCACATCATAGCCACAAACGCATGCTTCACCTCCATCGGGCAGCAAGAGGGTGGCCAAGATGCGGAAAAGGGTGCTCTTCCCTGCGCCATCAGGCCCTATCAATCCGAAGATCTCCCCCTCATCGACTGAGAGAGAGACGTCACGAAGGGCTTCAACCTTGCCGTATCGTTTCGATAAATGACGCAATTCGATGGCTTTCATACTGTTATTCATGAGCTGTTGTTCCAAACTTCACCTCGCCATACATGCCAATTTTCACAAAGCCGTCATTCTGAAAAGCCACCTTGACTGCATAGACTTGGTCGGCACGTTCATCATTGGTGAGTATACTCTTAGGCGTAAACTCCGCTTTCGATGCGATCCAAGTGACCTTTCCACGATACATTCGGCGGTCGCCCCCTCCATAATCGGCAAAGACAGTGGTCTCATCTCCAATCTTCACCTTCGACAACTGCGAAGAGGTGACATAGGCTCGGATGTACATCTTCTCTATATCCGCCACCTTGAAAAGGGGCTTTCCAATCGCGGCAAACTCACCCTGTTCCATATACTTGGTGAGAATCGTGCCGCTTATCGGCGAGGAGACATGACATTTCTGCAACTGATCCACCACTTGCAACGCCTCAATATCGGCGGTTCCCATCTGAGCCTCTACACTTTGTACGGCATTTCGCAAGGTCGACGTCTGTGCATCGAGCTGCCGCTGTAGGACCTCCATCTGACTCTTGACGTCATCCACCTGTTTTTGATTGGCCGCCCCTTGGCTCACCAATCCCCGCCATCGCTCATACTCCTGCTGAGCTTTGGCAAGTTGTTGCCGGGTCGCTGCAATTTGCTTCTGCAAGTCAGGCCGTTGTGCAGCATACACTAACTTGGTGGCACCAATACGTCGGGCCGTCAAATAGAGCGGCACGGTGTCGATCAATCCTACTTCCTGCCCCTGTTCCACCTCATCGCCTTCCGCGATAGTCAACTGAAGCAAGCGTCCATTCTGCTCTGCTGATACAATTACCTCCGTAGCTTCGAAAGTACCCGTTGCATCATAGGCCTGTTTCTCGTCAGAGCATGCCGCCAACAGTAGCATCCCCAAGCCTAATAATCCGTATAATCTATTCTTTTTCTGTTTCATTTCTGCATATCATTATGAATGGTTCGACTTCGATAAATGGCTTGTAGCAGTTCCACCTCATGGATGGATTTCTGCCCTTCCGCTGCATGGACGGCATGAATATCGCGCAGCAGCTCATTGACGCTCTCGGTTCCCGCTGCGACTTTCGCATCGCTCTTTGCCCGAATGCTTTGCCGCAGTTGCACAATCTCCGCATCGCGCGCCACCTGCTGCCGCAAGGCCCGTATCTGTCCGTCGCTCTCTTCGCTTTGCAATTGGTTATTGAAGAGGAACAACCTGCGCCGGGTATCGTTCATTTCCCGCTCTGTTTCCAACTTTCGTATGTCATTTTTGCGAGTATACCATGCTCCTATATTCCACGAAAAGGAGAGGCCACCCAATACGATTCCTTTCTTCAACAGTGCGTTTTGCTGAGCGACCGTGACAAGATCGGAATGAACAAGACCCACTCCCATCAAGCTCAAGGTGGGGCGCAGTCGGCTGTCCAACTGCTTGCGTTGTTGTTCGAGCAACTTCTCCTGCGAAGCGTAGTAAAGCATCTCGGGGCGAGGCTTCCGCTCAAGCGCATGATCATCGGCAGTAGGCCGCTCAAACGCTGTATGTTCCGTCAGCGATTGCCCCACAAATAGGCTCAACATTCGAAGAAACGTCCCGCGCGAGGCCTGCAATTGGTCTGCTTGCTGCTCGACTTTGAGCTGTTCGACGCGCACTGCCTCCCAATCGCCTTGGTTGGCTACTCCGCCTTCCATCCAACTCCTCACGCTCTTTTCACTGACGGCCAAGTCGCTTTGCAGAAGAGTGTTTTGCGAAAGTTGCTCGTCGAGCAGCAAAATGGAAAAGAACAGTTGCTCGATCCGCTCGCGAACAGCGTACATCGTCACCGCCACCTGCTGCCTTTGCACCTCGCCTTGCGCATCGGCCACCCGCTTACCGGCGGCAATCTGTCCGCCATCATAGAGGGGTTGCGTGACAGTTACCGAGCCGCTCAGCAAATAATTCTCCATCTCGAGCCCCATCTGTTGTGTAACCGCCGACCCATTCAAGAGGTCGGTAAAAGCAAATCCGCCCGCTGAAAAACTAATGCGCGGCAACCAACCCTTTGCCACATTCTCAACGGTAAAAGAACGCAACTTCTCAACCAATCCATATTGTCGAATCGCAGGATAATTGTCGTGCGCCATCTCGCAGCATTTCTCCAATGTAAGGGGCGTATCTGCCTGAAGCACCTCGGTCGGTGAAGAGGAGCTTTCCTCTACCCTCTCAGCTGCCTGCGAAGAGAGGCTCAGAAAGAGGCCGCAACAACTTAGTAGAATGATTTTCGTTCCCATTGTTTTTGTCTGTTTTATTTGCTGACAAAAGTAGCAGGTTCTCCTTTCGAAAGAATTACCTGAAACGAGACAATTATGTTCTTTTTGTATGATATTTTTCATTTTATCAGAAACAACTCGCACCATCATGGTCATTTTTGAAAAAAACATTCAACAACCATGCTTCTATTCTCGCCAAAACAAACTACCTTTACCGCACCAAACGACAAGTATATGAAACAAGTTCAGAAACTCACTATGGAGGATATTTTCCAACGGATCAACCATTCGGGCACACCGATGGAGAATATCTATTTCGACCATCAGATGGCCACCACCACAGGCCTCAGCGGATTGAATTATTTCATTCAGACACATACCCCTTTCATGCAGGAAGATTACCGCATGGGTATCTTGAAAAAGGGGAAAATCACGAACATCATCAACCTGCAAGAGCACACCATCACGCCGGGTACTGCAGCGTTCATCACGCCGGGGTCAATTATCGAACTCATCGACATGAGCGACGACGCAGAGATCATGGGGGTAAGTCTTCCGTCCGATCTCTTCCATGTGGTGCATCAAAACCGTCTGCCGACAATCTTCAACAGCCCGATGAAAGATGGACAGATGATTCTTTCGCCATCCGAGCAAGAGTTGCTTTTCAACATGTTCCATCTGCTGTTCAACTTGGTGAAGAGCGAATCGGCCGGCACAGAGGTGGTTTCTCACCAAATCGCGGCCATTACCTACTATTATAACGACATCTTTCAAAACAAACATGGACAGGCCCCCGCCCCAAACTCCGCCAACGAGCTGTTCGACAAGTTCATCGATCTGGTCAACCATCACTGCCACGAGTATCGGCAACTGGCGTTTTATGCAGGGAAATTATGTATAACGGAGCGCTATCTGAGCACTATCGTGCGACAAACAAGCGGAACATCGGCCAAAGAGTGGATCGACAAGGCGGTGATCACCTCGGCCAAGGTCAAACTGCGCCATAGCCATGCGCAGATTGTTCAGATAGCCGACGAGCTGAACTTTCCAACGCCCAGCTTCTTTTGCAAATATTTCAAACGGCATGTGGGGTGTACGCCGCAGACGTATCGCAAGAATAAATAGTCAAGGTCTTGCGAAAAGCAACAACATCTACCGAACATTTATCTCAATCCTCGCCATTCGGTTGCTTGTTGTTGGGCAGCTATAAAAAAGCTTCTCCCGAGTTTTGAAAAAGTTTCTCGGGAGAAAACTCGAGTTCACTCGGGGGAAAACCGGAGTTTTATGCGGAGAAACTTTTTCAGTACTCGGATGTTTTATTTATACTTCTGCTCAACGAACGACCGGATGAAGGCGACTGTTCCTTCAATACCCAGCACGGATGCGTCGATCGACAGGTTGTAGGAGGCGGAAGCGCCCCATGTCTTGTTCGTATAATAATTGTAGTAGGCCGCACGCGCCCTGTCTTTCTTCTCCATCAATGCCTTGGCCTCTTCAGGAGTGAGGTGTTCACTCTCGACAATGCGCTGGATGCGCACCTCCGACCGATTATGGATAAAGAAGCTGATGCAGTCAGGATTGTCGCGCAAGATGTAGTCCGCACAACGGCCCACCATGACGCACGCCTCTTTTGCTGCCAGGTTTCTGATCGCATCGCTTTGAATGCGGAACAGTTCGTCGTTCGAAAGGACATTGTTGTAGGGCATGTACATTCCCACATACGGATAGCCCATCGTGAAGGTATAGGCCAGATTGTTGGAGGCTTTCTCGTCTGCCTTCTCAAAAATCTCCTTGCAGAGGCCACTCTCTCGGGCCGCTACTCCGATCAGTTCGTCGTCGTAATAGCCAATGCCGAAAGCCTTTGCCAGCTTCTTTCCGATCTGGCGGCCGCCACTGCCGAACTGTCGGCCGATAGTCAATATGATGCGATGCTCGTTTGTATCCATTTTTGTTTTTTGTCTTTTATTGGTTTATTCGTTTTCTTCTTACGCAAATCTATGGATAAATTTAGAAATCACAAAAAAAAACAGTAGCTTTGTAAAAGTTATATTTCAGGAGGGGCGCAACGCCTCGCTAAGAAGAGACATAACTATCATTTTCCATTAAAAACAAAGATATGGCGGACGACAAAAAGATTATTTTCTCCATGGTGGGAGTCAGCAAGATTTTTCCACCACAAAAGCAGGTATTGAAAAACATCTACCTATCCTTTTTCTATGGAGCCAAGATCGGTATCATCGGTTTGAATGGCTCAGGAAAATCAACATTGCTCAAGATCATCGCAGGAATAGACAAAGAATATCAAGGCGAAGTGGTATTCTCGCCGGGCTATACGGTGGGTTACCTCGAACAGGACCCGAAACTGGAAGCAGGCAAGACAGTCAAGGAAGTGGTTCAAGAGGGGGTTCAGGGCATTGTCGACCTACTCAAAGAGTATGAAGAGGTGAATGAACGCTTTGGCGACCCCGAAGTGTTAGAAAATCCCGACAAGATGGACGCACTCATCACCCGACAGGCAGAACTGCAAGACCGCATCGATGCCACCGACGCATGGAACCTCGACACGAAACTCGAGCGGGCAATGGACGCTTTGCGCTGTCCACCCGAAGATCAGATAGTGGACACCTTGTCCGGTGGTGAGCGCCGCCGCGTAGCCCTCTGCCGTCTGTTGCTGCAACAGCCCGACGTGTTGCTCCTCGACGAGCCGACCAACCACTTGGATGCCGAGTCGATCGACTGGCTCGAACAGCACTTGCAACAATATGCGGGCACGGTTATCTGCATCACGCACGACCGCTATTTCCTCGATCATGTGGCCGGTTGGATTTTGGAGTTGGATCGTGGCGAGGGTATTCCTTGGAAGGGCAACTACTCTTCATGGCTCGACCAAAAGACAAAGCGTATGGCACAAGAGGAGAAACAGGCCAGCAAACGGCGCAAGACACTCGAGCGTGAGCTGGAATGGATCAATATGGCACCAAAAGCGCGCCAGGCTAAAGGCAAGGCCCGTCTGAATTCGTATGAGAAATTGCTGAACGAAGATCAGAAAGAGCGCGAAGCCAAGCTGGAAATCTTCATACCGAACGGACCTCGTTTGGGCAACAAGGTGATCGAAGCACACCATGTAGCCAAAGCGTTTGGCGACAAACTGCTGTTCGACGACCTGAACTTCATGCTGCCACCTAACGGCATCGTCGGAGTAATTGGGCCGAATGGTGCCGGCAAGACGACTCTTTTCAAGATGATCATGGGGCAGGAATGTATCGACAAGGGCGAGTTTGAAGTAGGAGAAACCGTTCGTGTGGGGTATGCCGACCAAACCCATAAAGATATCGACCCGAAGAAATCTGTTTATCAAGTCGTGTCGGGCGGCAATGACTTCATCCGTGTCGGCGGAAAAGAGATCAACTCCCGCGCCTACCTCTCGAAGTTCAACTTTGCCGGAGCCGATCAGGAGAAGTTGTGCGGTGTCCTCTCCGGCGGAGAGCGCAACCGTCTGCATCTGGCCCTGACCTTGAAAGCCGAAGCCAATGTGCTGCTGCTCGATGAGCCGACGAACGACATTGACGTCAACACGCTGCGTGCCTTGGAAGAGGGCCTCGAGAACTTCGCCGGTTGTGCGGTGGTAGTATCTCACGACCGCTGGTTCCTTGACCGCATCTGTACACATATTCTCTCGTTCGAGGGCGATTCAAACGTGGTATTCTTCGAAGGTGGCTACTCTGAATATGAAGAGTACAAGCGCAAACAATCGGGCTATGAAGAGCCGAAGCGTGTACGTTATCGCAAATTGATCGTGGATTAACCATAAAAAACAAACATAAATCATGAAAAGAAGTTTGATAGCAGGCTTGGCATTGGCACTTCTCGTGGCAGGAGGCTCAGCACAAGCTCAAAAAACAGAGAAGTTATTCAACGGAAAGGATTTGTCGAACTGGAACTTTGTTGTCGACAAGAACGCTGTTCCTGCCGAACAAGTTTTTTCTGTGAAGAATGGTTTGATTCAAATAGCCGGCAATCCGTTCGGATATATGTATACGAAAAACCAATACAGCAACTACAAACTGCACGTCGAATGGCGATGGCCCGAAGGGAAGACGGCCAACAGTGGCATCTTCTTGCTGATAGCCGACCCTAAGAATCCGTTCCCTAACGGCATCGAATGCCAGCTGCATGCAGGCGATGCAGGCGACTTTGTCTTGCTGGGAGGCTCCGACTTGGCTGAGTATCAAGGCAAACCGGGCGAACCTCGCCCAAAATTCCCTGTCGTAAAGAAACATACCGAATCGACAGAGGCAACACCCGGCGAATGGAACGAGGCCAATATTTTCGTAAAGAACGGTACCATCACCGTCTATATCAATGGTGTCTACCAAAATACCGGTACCAACCGCGTGAAAGAGGGCTACATTGGATTGCAAAGCGAGGGCGGCCCGATCGAGTTCCGCAGCGTTACTCTCACACCATGGGGTGAATAATGGATAAAGATGCCGAGCTTTTATGAAAAAGGTCCCGTGCTTTTTTATAAAAGGCACCGAACATTTTCAAAAAAGCTCGGCATGATTTTTCCGCTCTTCATGACGATGATTAAGAAAAGGGTGCATGGATTATACAATAGTCCGTGCACCTTTATTTTTTGCTTCGGCAATTATGGCTATGATCAGAATGAATAAGAGAGATAAAAGCCACCTCCATCTGTCTGGAAAGTAGGCGTAACCACCAACCGTTTTGAAGCACGGAGATTGATGCGTTGGGCAATTGCATTCCGAATAGGGAAATAGATCAGATAGGAAAGCTCGGCGGAAAGAATACCAAAGCCGGCACCCGCTACGACATCCGATACCCAATGTCTGTTGTTGTATACCCGCGAACCTGCCACGAACAAACCAACAGCATAGCCGGAATAGGCCAGCCAAGGGTTGCTCTCTTTGAACTCTTTGTAGGCTATATGCGCTCCAAGAAAAACATTGGCTGTATGTCCTGACGGAAAAGAGTGGACTCCGCCGTCGGGGCGTCGCTCGTCTACCAGCACCTTGATACCGCGTGTCAGTCCGGCGTTGATCACCTCGCCCAATGCCACCAGTGCCAATTGGTCCGTCCACCGGTGTTTTTCTTTTCCCATCAAGTCGCAAACAAAAACCCATCCCAGCATGCCCCACTCAAGATAGTTGTCTACTTTGATCTGCGTCACCGAGTCTTTGCGCGAAAAAAGATGATAGTCTTTCATGCCGTCAATGGCAGAGCCTGCCGCTCCCACCGCTATCAACGAAGCAGGAAGTATCAACGAAGTAGGCTTGAACTTGTATTCCACGACGGAAGCAGTTTGCGGCACTGCCACACTATCTGCCGCCTCTTGTGCGCTTAATGGCGAGAAAGCCGAGGCAAGAAGCAACAGCAGGGAAAGAATACCAATAGAGAGTGTTTGTTTCATTCGAGTCGTAGTTTGAATTCATCGCGCAACTTGGCAATCAGAGGATTGATTTCCAGCATGTGATTGTACTTTTCTGTCGGCGTATAAGCCAAATGCTTTTCATTCGACTTCATCATGCGGACACGCAACTGGATATGACTATTCTTCAACCGACTGCGCAAGAACGTCAGAATATCGACCGTATTGTTGAACAACTCCTCTTGCATTCCCGGGTTGTGAATGCCCACTTCAATAAAATCGTTCTCTTGCTTCGTGGGAAGATTGTTCAGCATGATGTTTTGCAGATAGGCATTTTTCTCTATTTTATGGGCATATGCCACCCATTGCGTCCGCAGTTCCTCTTCCGTATAAGGCGTGCTCATATCCGTCGAAGCAGTTGCGTTTGTCGCCGTTGTACCGGCAGATGCAGATGGCTGCCTCGATTGAGTAAAGCTTTTCAGTGAGGTTCCCATCGGCGCCTTCGGACTCTTGCGTACAGCAGGAGTGGGTGACGGCATCGTGATCTCGTGGCGTTGGACAGTTGGCGGCGTAGGCGCTACCACAACCGTTCCCTGCGTTGATGCAGAAGCGGTCGATGGCGATACAGACTGTGCCGTGGTTGTTGTAGTTTGTGTGGCTGCCGCAGCCTCAACCGGCCTTAGTTCAACTTTTTTTTTTGCCTCTTCAGCCGACTGTTGCAATTGACAAAGTTGGATCAGAGTCAGCTCCACCAACAAACGTTTGTTGCGGCTGGTGCGATAATTGAGGTCACACGTGTTGGCCAACTCAATAGCTTTGAAGAGAAACGTGTCCGGACATTGCTTGGCCATGCTCTTGTAATGCTCGCGAATAGAGGCACCTACCTCAAACAATACCAGTGTCTCTTCGTTCTTACAAACCAACAAATCGCGGAAATGGGTAGCCAATCCTGTGATGAAGTTCTGTGCATCGAACCCTTTGTTCAATATCTCGTTGAAAATCAACAGCGCTTTCATGACATTTCGCCCAAGGATGGCCTCCGTCAATTGGAAATAATATTCATAATCCAACACATTGAGATCATGAATGACCGCCTGATAGGTGATGTTTCCATTCGTAAAACTGGCCACCTGATCGAAGATCGAGAGGGCATCGCGCATACCACCATCGGCTTTTTGGGCGATGACATTCAACGCCTCCGCTTCCGTTTGTATTCCCTCTTGCGAAGCGACATACTGCAAGTGCTCCACGATATCACTAACCGTAATGCGCGTAAAGTCATACGTTTGGCAACGGGACAAGATAGTAGGCAACACCTTATGCTTCTCCGTTGTCGCCAAAATGAAAACAGCATGCCGTGGGGGCTCTTCCAAAGTCTTCAAGAAGGCATTGAATGCTTGCGACGAAAGCATATGAACCTCGTCAATGATGAATACTTTATAGTTACCAATAGCGGGAGGGACGCGCACCTCATCGGTCAAGGAGCGGATGTCATCGACAGAATTGTTGGAAGCAGCATCCAATTCACGGATGTTGTACGAGCGTTGTTCGTTGAATGCCTGGCAGGATTCGCACGCATTGCACGCTTCGCCCGTCTCAGTAGGGTGCAGACAATTGATCGTTTTGGCAAAAATACGGGCACAAGACGTTTTGCCGACGCCACGCGGACCACAAAAGAGATAGGCATGTGCCAACTTATGGTTCTGAATAGCGTTCTTCAACGTAGTGGTCAAGTTCTTTTGACCAACCACATCTTTGAAAGTCGAAGGACGATATTTTCGGGCCGATACGATATAATTGTCCATTTTTCTCTGCATTAATTTCAAGCAAAGATATAGAGAATATTCGAAAAAGAAAAGAGTGGTTGCGGTTAGAAAATGATATTCTTTTTCAAGAGGTGCCGATTGAGTGTACAAAAAACAGGTACAAAAGAAAGGTTTGGTTCTGAAAACGCCACCCGGACACCCCTTTTGAGGCATCCGGATGGCTTTTATTATTGTGTTATTTATAGTAGGCTTTTACTTCTTCGGCTGGTCACTCAGCGTATATTCTACAGTACCAGCATTGACAAGTTCCTGATGTGTGATGGAATAGCCGCTCCATTTCTTGCCGCCCACCATCATCTGTTGGATATAGATATCGCCGGACTTACTATGCGGGGCTGTAATAACCAGTTCTCCTTTCGGATAGTACTTCTTATCGAGTTGGATTGTCACCTTGTCGAACACGGGCGAAGAGAGAATATAATCAGCCGACCCCGGACAAGCAGGATAGATACCAATCATCGACAAGATAGCCCATGTCGACATGGTTCCTGTATCTTCATTACCCGGAACACCGTTAGGAGCATTGTGATAACTGTTCGCAAGAATATTGTGAACCTCCTTCTGCGTACGCCACTCCTCCCCTTTAAAGTAACTGAAGAGGTAAGGATATGCGATATCCGGTTCGTTGGCCGGATCGTAATCTCCCTCATCAAAGACGCGTTGCAGGTTAGCTACAAATTTCTTGTTGCCGCCCATCAGTTTGGCCAATCCTTTCACATCGTGCGGAACATAGAAGGTATAGTTCCACGAATTTCCTTCGTGGAAGCCAGGCGACGGCTCAAAGTTGGCTCCCTGCTTCGGATCGAAAGGAGTATAGAACGAACCATCGGGCATTATCGGACGAAGTGCACTGTACTCTTTGCTGTAATAATGTTTGTAACCCATCGAACGGTCGTAGAAAAGGCGGGCATCCTCTTTCTTACCCAAGGCAGAAGCGAACCGGCTCAATGACCAATCGGCAATGTAATATTCCAAAGCATGCGACACAGAGTTGTCATATTGCTCACGAAGAGGCACATACCCTAACGAGAAATAATCGTTGGCATCGGGACGAAGCAAGTTGTATTCTCCCGGAGTGGTTGCCCCCTTTCGCATAGCTTCATAAGCCAAGTCGACATCAAACTCACGCAATCCTTTCATCCAAGCATCGACGATGTAAGGGATAGAAGGGTCGCCTTCCATGGTAAAGGTTTCACGGCCAAAGAGCTCCCACTTGGGCAACCAACCATTTTCCTTATACATATCAAGCATCGTATGGATAATAGCCAACTGACGGTCAGGGAACAAGAGTGTCATCAATGAGCTCACATTGCGGTAAGTGTCCCACAATGAGAAGACAGTATAACGATTCTCGTCCGTATGCCCCACCTTCAAACTTTCCATTTGCGGGTACTCACCATTGACATCCTGCAAGATATTGGGGTGGATCAAGAGGTGATACAAGGCTGTATAGAAGATGGTTTTCTCGTCTTTTGTACCACCCTCCACCTTGATACGCGACAAGTCCTTGTTCCAAGCCTCGCGTGCACTTTTCATGGTCTCGTCAAAAGCAAAAGCGGGTTGCTCCTTGTTCAAGTTCTCGCGCGCATTGGCAATGCTCACAAAGGAAACACCTATCTTCACCTGCACTTGTTCTTTCTCGGCCAAATCATACTTGAACCAAACGCCAATATCGTCGCCACTCATCTCGCGGTCGTAGCTGGTGTAGAGTTTGTACTTGCCCGAATAGATATCCCACTCGGCCTCTACCCCTTTCATTTCGCGTTGTTTTTTCCAATAGCCGCGTTCTTTCGGAGCCTTGTCGAGCTTCATAACAAAATAGATAGGGAAAACGGCTTGTGGATTGTAGCAGAAAGTACCCATCAGCTTTGTTCCTTCAATCTCGGTATCGCTCACAAAGCGAACTGTTGCACCGCTCTCGTTCGTCAATCCTTCGCCCAAGTTCAGCAACACGTTGCCCTCGCCTTTCGGGAAAGTGAAGCGTGCCAAGCCTGTATGAGGAGTGGCTGTCACCTCTGTCTTGATGTTGTATTTCGTCAATTGATTGCTGTAATAGCCCGGTTTGGCCACTTCGTTTTCGTACGTCGTACCATATTGCTTGTAGTCGACGTTCAATTCTCCGCTCGTTGGCATCAACAACAAACTGCCCAAGTCGGGACAACCGACACCGCTCAAGTTGACATGGGAGAACCCTGTAAAGAAGCAGTTGTCCGACGAGTAGGGAGTAGACCACCAACGGCTGTCTTTGTCGAAAGTGTTCTTGTCCGAACCCATCACATTGAATGGCGTGACACTCATCAATCCTTGCGGACAAACGGCTCCGGGGTTGGTCGTACCGAAGTTGCTTGTTCCGATGAAAGGGTTGACATAATCCACCGGTTGCTGGGCGGAAGCCATACTCGCACACAACAACAGTGCCCATAATTGTTTCTTCATCATCATTTTATTTTTTTGTTTATCGAATAATCTTACCAAATTACAATCTCATCCACGAAGATAAAGCCCCCGTTCGGTAAGCCATTCTTCGCCTTCAACCGAAGATAGCGTGCCTGCCATTCGCCACGGAAAGCATACTCTTCGAAGGTCAATTCTGCATTGTCGCGCGACACACTCGTCGGAATCACTCCGCATGAGGTGAATGTTTCACCATCGTCTGAGAGCAACAGCTCCACTTCATCCGGCTGATAAACCCACGGCCCTTTCAGTTGCATCCATTCGGAGGAAACCGAGTGGATGGTTGTCGTCTCTCCCATGTCAATGACACAGTCCAAATCGTTCAAATAGCCTTGCCAACAACCATCCAAATAGGTCAAACTTCCACGGATACCATCAAGCAACGCCCCCGTTCCTCCGGCCATATAGCCAGGGTAGAGCTTACTATTGTAATGGATCGCCTTGCCGATGCCCCGATGGTAGTCGATTCGCTTGGCAGAAGGCTCGCCCATCAGTTGGCCATTTTCGAAGATGGCGGCCCTGATCTCGGCCGAGTCTCTCACAATGATCGCTTCTTTATAGACAGGAGACGAGGATGTCGGCGTAGAGCCATCGGTCGTATAGTGGATCTCGGCGGGGTATTTCTCGGCATCCAACGAGACGCGTATCTCTTTTTGTATTGTATCGACATCCATATGGAAATCTATTTCGTATGAAAGCGGGAACGGATTCAGCCCCATTCGTTGCAACAAAGGAATATGCGCATTGACGCGTTGTTTGAAACTGTTCCAGTCGCGTTTCTCTTGAGGGGTCCATCCAATCTCGGCCACGGCCAATGCACGAGGGAACATCATATACTCCAAATAGTCAGTCGTAGGAATATATTCCGTCCATGTATTGGCTTGCACACCCAAGAAATGGCGCGCTTCATCTGCCGTCAACGAGTCTTTGGGGATAGGATCATAGCCGTATACTTTCTTGATCGGAGTATATCCGCCAATGGCATGCGGTTGTTTGCGCGGATCCGCTTGGTAGAAGTCGAAATACATATAGTTGCCGGGCGTCATCACCACGTCGTGCCCCATACGGGCCGACTTGAATCCGGCCGCCTCTCCTCGCCAAGACATGACAGTTGCTTCGGGGGCCAATCCTCCTTCCAATATCTCATCCCAGCCAATCAGCTTGCGGCCTTTCGACTGAAGGAAGGAGTCGGCTTTATGAATGAGGTAGCTTTGCAGCTCATCGACGTCCTTCATTTGCATCTTTTTCATCAGTTGTTGGCACTTCGGACAGCTCTTCCAATGGTCTTTGCCCGCTTCATCGCCACCGATGTGAATATACTCTGAAGGGAACAACTCCATGATTTCAGTCAGGACATCCTCCATAAATTCTACCGTCTTGGGATTGCCAATGCAAAAATCACCCCCCGAATAGGGTTTTCCTTCGCAACACAATTCAGGATAGGCGGCAAACACTTCGTTGGAATGGCCGGGGAACTCCACTTCCGGTATGATGCGTATATGTTTTTGTGCGGCATAAGCCACTATCTCCCGAATATCTTCTTTCGTATAATATCCACCATACGCTCCCTCGGTCCCCTCCTTGAGGTAGCGGCGTTCCGTAGGAGTGTCCCACCACTTTCGCCAATCTGATTCCGTGCGGAAAGCTCCGTCGGTAGTCAACTTCGGGTATTTGTCGATAGCTACACGCCATCCACCGGCATCCGTCAGATGAAGATGAAGCGTGTTCAATTTGTAGGAAGCCATAGCATCCATCAATTTGCACACCTCCTCCTTGCCAAAGAAATGGCGGGAAACGTCCAAATGCAAACCACGATATGGGAAACGTGGAGTATCTACTATATGTACACAAGGAACTCCATCGGGCGTAAGCAACTGGCGCAGTGTCTGTTGACCATAAAACAGACCTGTTTCAGTAGTAGCCTTCAGCGTGATACCGTCACGATCCACATCCAATTGATACCCTTCCTCGGACAAACCTGCCAAAGTGGTATCGATCAAAAAATTAATTCGTGCCGATGTTTTTCCAAAAAGCTCGGCACTGTCTACCGAAAAGATGCCGACCTTTTGCCGGATAGTTGCCGGCTCGGGAATCAAGCATAAAGAAGAGGGTGGTTCCGCTTGCTGACATGCAAAAAACGTCCACCCAAGAGCCATGAACAGGACTCCCTTCATCATTTTGATTGTCTTTCTTGGTGTTTGCATAGATTTATTATTTTTGAGTGTTTATTTGTTCTTCCAATTCTTTCCTCTTAAAGATTCCAAACTGACGGAGCAACAGTATTAATGCCACCACTGTCGCAATCAAATCGGAGATAGGAAGGCTGATCCATACCCCTAATGTTCCCAACAACGGGGGCAAAAACAGCAACAATGGCACCAAAAAAAGCATCTGTCGCGTCAACGACAAGAAGATGGCCATCCGCGACAAGCCGACAGACATGAAAAAGTTCGTGGCCACCATCTGAAATCCTACCAACGGAAAGACTGCAAACACGATGCGCAATCCATAAACCGAAGCAGCTATCAGCTCGGCATCCGTCGTGAAGAAACGAATGATGGCGGCCGGGCATAACATACAAACGATGAATCCGACCGAAGCTACCCCTACTCCCCAATAAGTTGTCAGCCGTGTCACCTCCAAGACGCGAGGAAAGAGGCGGGCACCGAAATTATATCCGGCAATCGGCTGCATGCCCTGGTTGAAACCCATAATAACCATAACGAAAAGAAACGATATTCGGTTCACAATGCCGTATGCTCCAATCGCCATATCCCCACCATGCTCTTTCAAGCCAAGGTTGATCAGCAACACCACCAAGCATGAACACATGTTCATCAGGAAGGGCGACAAGCCAATGGAGAAGATTCCGCCTATAATCTCGCGATGCATTTTATAAATTCCTTTCTGAAAATGAAGCAATTGTGAGGGGCGAGCAAAATGAATCAACTGCCCTGTCAGCGAAATGGCTTGCGCAATGACAGTGGCCCATGCGGCCCCCTTAATGCCCCACCCCAGTCCAAAGATGAAGATCGGGGTCAAGATACAGTTGATGATCACCGCCACCAGCGTGGCGATCATGGCCATCTTTGGAAAACCCGACGAGCGAAGCACCGAATTCAAGCCCAAATACATGTGAGTGATAACGTTTCCATATAAAACGACCTCCATATATTCCTTGGCGTATGGCATGGTCTGCTCGCTCGCTCCAAAGAAATAGAGGATAGGCTCCAACAAAAGCAAGAAGATAATCGTGAAGGCGATACCCATGATCAAGTTCAACATGAAAACATTGCCCAACACCCGATTGGCTCCTTTGTAATCTTTTTGTCCCAACTTCACGGATACCAGTGTGGAGGCTCCCACTCCCACCAACGATCCGACGGCAGCGGCCAAGTTCATCAAGGGGAAGGTCAAGGCCAAACCGGCAATGGCCATCGCACCGACTCCCTGCCCGATGAAGATACTGTCGGTCATGTTGTACAACGAAGAGGCGGTCATGGCGATGATAGAAGGAATGGCAAATTTCGTCAATAGCTTCCCTATTGGCTCCGTTCCCAATACCAACGGCGATTGTTTTTCTGACATATATTATTTTTCATTATTGTTCATGCAAAGATACATCGAATTGTCGGGTTATAAAATAGCTGACGTACTCCCCACAAGCAACAATCTTCAAAATGCAGTCGCCATGCGATTTTTTGTCCACTCCTTACTCGTTATTTTTCAACCAATTAAGGTTATTACACTCATCCTCCTCATAAAAAACATTTAAAAAAGTTGGGATTTTCCACAAAATAGTATACCTTTGTCTCCGAATTCAAGAGCGGGATGTAGCTCAGCCCGGTTAGAGTACACGTCTGGGGGGCGTGTTGTCGCTGGTTCGAATCCAGTCATCCCGACCCAATCTCCAAAAGAGTTAAGCTTTATGCTTAACTCTTTTTTTGTATATAAACTTCTTTTTCAGCTCACCCTCCATTACATAAAAAGAAGTATTGCTGTCCGCTAAAACTTTTTGAGCGGAAAAAAGATAGGGCTGGATTCCTCG
>CAVJQR010000003.1:18055-45463 GCA_963651605.1 Agathobaculum sp. | reverse complement strand
TTAAGGTTAACAATGGAGATTGGTTGTCGTGATGACAACCTTTTTCTTTTTATAGACATTCCATTTATTTTGAGATAAAACCCAACAAAAAAGTGCGATAAACAGGGATGAGTTTACCGCACTTTTTTATAGATTCCTATAAGATTTACAGTTCTTCATTTAGCATCCGTCCGACGATCTCGGCAGCTCCTTCGACATATTTGGCGCAAGGGCGCCGGGCATAATAGGCGGCTGTTCGTAGGGACGGTGTAGGATTGTGTTTGGCTGCTTCGGCGGCCGGCAGCAATTCGCGGCAGACGATGGAGTGGAATCTGGTCTGGAATTCCTTGGCGAGGGTCTGCACCATCGCATAGTTTTGCGAGCGGGCTGCCTGGTCGGATGGATCTTCTACCCGATATTTGAAGCCTGTGAGCATGGCCATGGCACTGACGGCTCCGCATACTTCCCGCATCCGACCGACACCTCCGCCGAACGAGACACTCATGCATTTGGCTGTTTTCGGGTCAATGTCGAACAGATCAGCATAGGCCAAAAATACAGATTGGGCACAGTTGTATCCGCTCATGAAGTTGTTGACGGCCTGCTGTATGCGCTCTTCCCGATTGAAATCCTGCATGGCTTGTCCGGTTAACAGCTATAATCCACACAAGCTCTGTCGGCTTTGACCGGGCCGATGATACCTTTTGCCACAGCAACATGGGCCGGATGGTTGGCGTATGTATTGACGTCCTCGAGCGAGTCGAGCTCGGTGATCAGGATCAGATCCCATGTTTCGGCCGGATTGCAGTTGAATTTGACTTCAATCTTCCGTAAAATGTCGATTTTGTCAATCAATGCTTCCAAATTCTCTTTGATTTCAACCATTTTTGCCTCCTTCTCGGCGGGAGAGGTGAACTCCTTCAGTTTAAACATGACAATGTGTTTTACCATATCGCTTTCGTTTTTTTATTGTTATTGGTTATTGTTCGAATGGATGATGCCGAGCAACCGTTGGGTTGCAGCCGTCGGGTCTTCTGCTTGTACGATAGTCCCGGAGATGGCGATCCCTCGTATTCCCGTTTTCATCAAGGAAGGAATATCCTCATCGGTGATGCCTCCGATAGCGAAGACGGGGAGCAAGAGGCCGGTTTCCCGGCATTTCTGCAGGATCTGTGTATAGCCTTCCAATCCCAATACCGGACTCAGTTTCTGCTTGGTCTGCGTAAATCGGAAAGGACCGAGGCCAATGTAGGAGGCTCCTTGGGAAGCCGCGCGTTGGATATCCTCGAAGGTGTTGGCTGTTGCCCCCACGATGAAATCGTTTTCCCTATGGGCCGCACGGATAATCTCCCATGCTTCGGCAATAGGCATATCATTTTTACCGAGATGTACGGCATCGGCACCGCAAGAGAGGGCCAGCCGTACGTCGTCATCGATACAGAAAATAGCCTTGTTTGCGTGACAAAGAGCGGCCATCTCGCGGGCGATCGTTGGATCAAGTCCCTCTTTCATGCGCAATTGAATCCATTTTCCGCCTCCTTTTAGGAATAGTTTGGCTTCATCGATGGCGGTATATCGGTCGGTTGGGTGGGTGATTAACATCAGTCGTCCACCCTTTTCTATTAGTTGTTTCTGCATATTTTTTCTGTTATAATGCTATGCTGCTGAGAAATCTTCCACACATTTCAAGAGTTGGTGCAGCCGCTGAGGGGCATCCAAATGAGGATTTTCTCCCCACAATGCACCCAACACGGCAAAACCTCCGAAAGGAATGTCGCGAAGTTGTGGAATGGTCTCTGTGCTGATGCCACCCAATGCGAAGACTCTCGGGGTGATGAGCCCCTTTTGGGCTGCCTCTTTCAGAAAATCTATCGGGAAACCTTCGCCATATCCTGCTTTCGAAATGCTTGGAAAGATAGGGCTTAGGAAGAGATAATCCAACTGTGGATAGGCGGCCAACTCCTCGATCGAATGGCATGATCGGCTGACTCTTCCTTTGAATGAGGCGGGAGCTTGCGGATTTCTACTGTTCAGATGGATGCCTCCCAAGCCATAGTCCTCGGCCAGCTCGAAATGATCGTGCAGAGCGATTCGAGGATAGTAGGCAGGATTGATTGCCTTCAAGAGCTTTTCCACCTCCTTGGCTTCGGATTGTGGCTTTCTGATGTGCAACCGTTCCAACCCTTTTTCGAACAATGTTTCGAGAAGAGGAGCCTCTTCGGCGAAGATTTCCGGGCGAGTGATGGCTATCAGTTGTTTCATATCTCGATCTTTTGTAAAGGTCGTGGAGCAAACAGATGATTGACAGGGCCATGTCCGTGCCCGGCCATAACGTCGGCTCCTTCGGCTATTGCCCGGCCGATGTAATATTCTGCCTGTTCGATTGCCTCGATCATGGACAATCCTTGTGCCAATCCTGCGGTGATAGCAGAAGAGAGTGTGCACCCTGTGCCATGCGTATTGACGGTATCTCTTTTTTTCTTGGGGAAGAAGCGAGGCGCGGTGGAGTCGGCTGAGAGGAAAATATCGCTGATATCATCACCTTCTTGGTGTCCTCCTTTCAGCAACACGGCTTTGAACCGCTTGTCGGTGATCATCATCCGGGCAACGGCAGGGGCGTTTTCATTGTCCACATCTTCGAGAGTGATGCAAGCGGCCTCGGGCAAGTTGGGAGTAACCAAGTCGGCTCGGGGCAACAATTCGTCAATCATTATATCAACGGCCTCCTCTTGCAGGAGCGGTGCTCCGCTGGTAGCCACCATAACCGGGTCGACAATGACCCATTTCGGCCGGTATTTGTCGATGGCATCAATGACTACTTGTACCGTTTGCCAGTCGTTCAGCATTCCCGTCTTGAGGGCATCGATCGTGAAGTCTTCGAAGACGGCATCCAGTTGTGCTTTCAAGACGGAGGAATCGACCGCTTGTATAGCTCTCACACCTTTCGTGTTTTGAGCTGTAATAGCGGTGATGGCCGTCATTCCATACACTCCCCATGCCGAAAATGTCTTTAAATCGGCTTGAATGCCGGCTCCTCCACAACTGTCAGAGCCGGCGATGGAAAGTGCTGTCGGATATCGTTTCATTGTTTGTTCTTTTCAATTTGTTCCTGTACGATAGCATCTACAACGGCCACTGCGGTCAGATTCACAATGTCGCGGGTAGAGCTTTCCACATCGGTGAAGTGGATCGGTTTGTTCAATCCCATCTGGATCGGGCCGATCGACTCAACGTTGCCCATTTCCAACATCAACTTGTAGGCACTGTTGGCCGAGCTTAGGTTCGGGAAGATCAGTGTGTTGACATCCATTCCCTTGAGATCGTTGAACGGATACATCTCGTCGCGCAACTTTTTATTGAGGGCAAAGTTGACTTGCATCTCACCGTCTACAATCATTTCCGGGTAGTTTTTGTGGAGATAATCCACGGCATCGTGAACGGACTGCGGACTTCCTTGCTTGTCGGCGCCATAGTTCGAGTAGGAGAGCATGGCCATTACCGGTTCGTGTGCGAAGAATTTCACTGCATCGTACGTCATGCGGGCGATATCAATCAGAACTTCCGTAGTAGGATGGCGATTGATCAGCGTATCCGACATGAAGAAGGTGCCCTTCTTTCCGGTGATAATATGCATAGCTCCGAAGTGTTTGTAAGCAGGACGGATACCAATGATCTGTTCTGCCAGCTTCGAGATTTCTGAATATCGGCCATATACTCCGGTGATGAAAGCATCGGCATCGCCTGTTTCGACCATCATCATACCAAAAGCATTGCGGTCGAACATGATCTCGCAGGCTTCCGGGTAGGTGATGCCCTCACGTTCTCTCTTCTTCGACAAGATGCGGGCGTAGCGATGACGGCGATCAGTCTCCCCATCCGAGCGCATGTTGATGATTTCGATGCCCTCCAAGCTGATATTTTCTTCCCCTGCCAGCTTGTGAAGGTGGTCCCAATTGCCCAATACGATTGGTTGACAGATGCCTTCGGCCTTGGCTTGTGCGGCAGCCTTCAGCATGTTTATGTGATTGGCTTCCGCAAAGACGACACGTTTTGGGTTGGACTTGGCCATATCTGTGAAATAACGCAAGAGCTTGTTGTCGTATCCCATCATCTCACGCAGGTGGTTGGCGTAGCCTTCCCAATCGGTAATCGTATGGCGGGCCACACCCGATTCGATAGCGGCCTTGGCTACGGCGCATGAAACACGGGTCAAAAGGCGCGGATCCAGCGCTTTCGGCAAGATATAGTCGCGGCCGAAGGTCGTACGTTTCAGTTTATATGCGGCATTTACAACGTCAGGAACAGGCTCTTTTGCCAAGTGGGCGATGGCATAGACTGCGGCCAGTTTCATCTCTTCGTTGATCGCTTTGGCATGCGTATCCAAAGCACCGCGGAAGATATACGGGAATCCCAATACATTGTTGATTTGGTTTGGATAATCGGAACGGCCTGTTGCGAAGATAATATCGTCGCGCGATTCCATGGCATCGGCATAGGAGATTTCCGGATTCGGATTGGCCAAGGCGAATACAATCGGGTTGACGTTCATCGTACGGACCATTTCCTTTGTCAATACATTGGCAACGGAGAGGCCCAAGAAGACATCGGCTCCGGCCACTGCCTCTTCCAAAGTAGAAACATCGGCGGTCGTTGCAAATTCTTTCTTCTGCTCGTTCAAGTCTGTACGGCGGGTTGAGATAACACCTTTGCTGTCGCACATGATGATGTTCTCTTTGCGGGCACCCAACATGACGTACAATTTTGTACAAGAGATGGACGCTGCGCCGGCACCATTTACAACAATGCGGACTTCGTCGATCTTCTTTCCTGCCACTTCAAGGGCATTCAGCAAGCCGGCTCCTGAGATGATGGCCGTTCCATGCTGGTCGTCGTGCATGACGGGGATGTCCAATTCCTCTTTCAGTTTGGTCTCGATCTCGAAACATTGCGGTGCTTTGATATCTTCGAGGTTGATACCGCCGAAGGTAGGAGCGATGGCTTTGACGGTTTCGATAAACTTTTTCGGGTCTTTCTCGTTTACTTCGATATCGAACACGTCGATTCCGGCAAAGATCTTGAACAACAATCCTTTACCTTCCATCACCGGTTTGCCGGCCATTGCGCCGATATCGCCCAATCCCAAGACGGCAGTACCGTTCGAGATCACGGCCACCAGGTTGCCTTTTGCCGTATATTTATAGGCATCCAGCGGTTGCTTTTCGATTTCGAGGCAAGGTTCTGCCACGCCTGGTGAATATGCTAAAGATAGATCGTTCTGAGTTCTATACGGTTTTGTTGGGATCACTTCAATTTTTCCCGGTTTGCCTTCTGCATGATAGCGGAGAGCATCCTCTTTCGTTATTTTTGCCATAAGCTTTAATCTTTATGTATAAATTTTTCATTTACGTTTTACAAAGATAATCAATTTCATCAAAAAACAAGCCACGCATGGGAAAAACGGCCGATACTTTGCCGATCGTCAGCCGAGCAGTTCGTTGGCATTGACCAGCATGTTGACGGCATACGCCAAGGCGATGGTGGCATACAATATTTTGATGTTGATCTTTTTGCACATTTGATAGATCACTGTCAGCAACATGCACCATGTGAAGATCATCAGCAGGACAATGCGGCGCGAGAAGACGACGGGGGGAATCGGGCTCCACTCGGTCGGAAACATCATCAGCAGCAGACTGCCGAGTACCGCAACCGACATGAATCCGGCGAAGATACGTGTACACAATGTTCGATATTCGGTGATATGCAGTGCATATTGTGCCAGAAAAATGGTGATGAATGGGTAGGCCGGCAGCAGGAAACTGGCTTTCTTGACGGGCATAATCGCATATACCGCCAACAGGACGACCCATGTAACGAAACTGAAGAACTTCACTCCCGTACGCTCAAGCCCCGGCATTTGCTTGTGGATGTCGTTCTTCACTCCGAAAAGGGAGAAGAGGAAAAAGAAGATCCACGGCAGAAAACCAATTGCCAATAACGGAATGATGTAGAAAATCGTGTGTCCATCGCCGGAATAGCTCCAGAAGGTGGTAAATTCGTTACGCAACACGTCCCCCAATGTTCCGATGCCTCCTTGCTTCCAAACGGTGGCATACCACACAATCGGGAGGAATAGCGAAGAGACGGAGACGTAACACATCGCTTTCGTAATCGTCTTTGCACTGTATCGTCGCGTCAAAAAGAGGAAAATCGTGAAGGCTACGATCGGCAAGATCAAACCCATCAATCCTTTGGTGAGGATCGCTCCGCTCAGCAGTAGGGCAATCTCAACGGGAATTCCTTTCAATTCCCACTCTTCATTCCACCGATAGAGCTGTGTGAGCGCTACAAAGATAAATGTGGCGAAGAGCAAATCGCCTGAACTGGCGGCCGACAGGTTCTGCATCCCCGACGAGGTGATCAGAAAAAGGGTCGTGATGAACGCCTCATGGAACTTGATGCGGCGGCCGAAGAAGATCAACGTGCAGGCCATCATGACGATAAAGGCTATGGCACCTGGCAGTTGGAGGGTCAGTTTCGAGACATATCCTTGCGGAAAAGAGCAGAGGCAGATCAACCAGCGCAACATCGGGTGGTCATAGTTGACGGCTCCCGAGGGCATTGGCGGCAGCACCCATTCGCCGGATCGCAACATGGCGTCGGCAATGAGGGCATCAGACGATGCCGCCGGCGTGCTCAATTCGTTCAGTCCCAGCCAAGGTAACACCGAAATGAAGCAGATGATGATGATCATCGTGACCGGCTTCTGCAAATATAAATATTGTAATGTAGGAGTTCTCATCGTTTCCCTATTCTAATGTAAACAACTATCAACTTGCAAAGAAACGATTTTTTTAGGAGAATGTCAAGAAGATTTTTTACATTGTTGAATGGGAAAATCAATAGGGTGCCCCTCTTTTGTGATAAAAGTGGAGTGCTGAGGGAAATACATAGCAAGGTTTTGAAGAAGTTTCTCGAGAGCAAACTTCGGTTTCATGCCGAACAAACTATGGTTTTGTGCCGAGAAAACTGCCATTTGTTCGGGTGATATTATCTGAACAGTAGTGAGAAACGCACCCTATCTTCTCGAATGGGAAGAGGATAGGGTACGTTTTTTATAGTAAAAGCTACTGCTCCGGTTGCATTAGAATTTATTGCAACGGTCGAAGAAATGGATAGCTTCCAGCTCGGCTTTCATCTGAGCCTCTTCAGCATCGGTCATGTTTTGGAACGGAGTACGGTTCTTGCCCAAATCCAACCCGATCAGTTTCATGATGCGCTTGCCGGCCACGATGTTTCCACGATAGTGACAAATGACGTTGATCACCTCTTGCGAGAAGTTTTGGTGGTCGCGTGCCGCTTCGATGTCGCCGGCTTTCCATGCGTCGATGATGGCGGTCAGTTCACGACCGTTGTAGTTTGTCGTGCCGCCGATACCACCTTGTGCGCCACCCATGGCGAGGCAAGGCAGAATTGTTTCGTCTTGTCCGTGCAGCATGTCGTACTTGCCGTTCTTATAAAGTCGGCATTGATTGTACTCATACATGCTTTCGAAGGTGTATTTGATGCCGGCGAAGTTGGGCACACGTCCGTCGACTGCCTCCAACAGTTTGGTCATCGGAAGGAAAGCCCCGTTGAAAGCCGGGATATGATAGTAGTAGAATGGCAAGTTGGGTGCCCCTGCTGCGATCTCTTCGATATATTTCACCAACTCTTCGATGCGGTTGATCTTCGGAAATGGAGGAGCCATGGCACCTACACCCCATGCACCGATCTTCTGTGCATGCTCGGCCAGCATCTTGCTCGACTTGACGCAGCAGCTGCCGACGTGTACAATAACCTTGAATCCTTCAGGGGCTACTTCGATCCATCGTTCAGCCAATTTCATGCGTTCTTCGGCAGTCAGCATATAGCCTTCGCCGGACGATCCGTTGATGAAGACGCCCTTCAGCCCATTCTTGTGCAACATCTTGCAATAGGTCTCAATCGGTTCGTAATTGACTTCGCCATTCTCGTAGAAGGGAGTGAACGGAGCATCAATAAGTCCAATAATCTTTTCCATAATCTCTTGTTTTCTTTCTATATAATGAATTGTTCAATACTTTTCGATCATTTACTCCATATTGTCCGTCGTCGGGCGGAGGCAATAGAGCTGAAGCAACAAAGCTACTAAAACTACGGCACTCAACCAAGCAAATCCAATGCCTAAATTGCCGCCATCTGTCCATTTCCCCAATACACCGGTCACGGCAGCTCCCGCAAAGACGCCGATCATATTCATCACGCCATAGGCCGTTCCGCGGTACTTGGCCGAAACAAATTGGCAGAGGATCGGCATGTTGTTGGCATCGAACAGGCCGTACCCGACGCCGAAGAGCAATCCCGCACCGACAACCGCCACGAAGCTGTGGCCATAGCCCAGCAGCATGAGGGCGGGGATCGTCATGCCCAACCCGATGGCACTCGTATAGATGCGCCCGCGGAGGTTACGTTGTACCCAACGGTCGGAGAGAATGCCGCCCGAGATCACACCAATGAACGATGAGAGAGCGATGGTGATGGTCGAGATCGGCCCGGCTTGCGCCATGGAGATGCCCAAATTCTCGGAGAAGAGCGTAGGCAACCAGTTTTTGGTGGCCCATCCCGGCAGACTTGGAGCTGCAAAATAGAAGAGGATCACCCAAAAGGCGCCGTTTGTGATGAGCAGACTCAACCCTTTGAAGAGCGACTCTTTCTGAACGTTTGGCATCGGTTCTCTCTTTGTCTGATGCGTGGCGCACTCATGCAAGGCCACGATGAGAATGAGCGAATAGACGATTCCGACGATGCCAAACCAATGGAAAGTGGTGTGCCACGAGAAGAGGGCGGCCACGGTTGCCCCGAACCCGCCGATGGCTTGCCCCGCATAGAGGCCCGTCATGTGGATACCGATCGCCAGCGAACGAGTCTTCCCCTGATGCCAGTCGGCAATGAGCGAGAGGGCAGAGGGAATATAGAGGGCTTCGCTGACGCCCATCACGGCGCGCAGCCAGTAGAGTTGCTGGAAGGAGGTGGCATAGCCCATCAGAAACGTGACGGTCGACCATACGAAAAGACTGCCCACCACGAGCCATTTGCGGTTGAGCTTGTCGGTGATGATGCCCGCGATAGGGCTCATGAATCCGTAGATCCACAAAAAGATGGCCATTAGTGCGCCGAAAGCCTCGGCTTTGTTCAGTTCGGTGATGTCTGCCTTCATGGCCGATTGCATGGTGGATAGCATCTGCCGGTCCATATAATTGAGCAGAGCCACGACCCAAAGCAGCCCTACCACTACCCAAGGGTAGATTTTTTTCAGTGTTGTATTTTCCATGAAATTAAATGTTTTTCTTTAATAAGGTCCCTATACCATTATTATACTATAAACAGCAAGGGCCCGAAAGGTTAGCTTCAAAATGTTTTATTGCACGCGGATTTTGCCGATCAGCTTGCGGATTTTCCCTTCGCCGATGACAGGAGCATGGGCATCTTCGGGGTAGACAATGGCGAATTGTCCCGGAAGCAGGTCTATATATGAGGAGGCGGGCTCGTCGTAGAGCGCACAATCTTCCTCGGCCGAGTAAGGTTTGGTGCAGTTGGTCGTGTCCTCGATCGCTTTCCATCCGATCCGCTCTTTCCCTTCGAGCAGGAGGTGAATGTCGATATATTCGCAATGGGCTTCCAACACTTGTGCGGATTGCTCGACGCATTGCGGATTGACATTGTTGATGAACAGCGTATCGCCAAGCACTTCATATCGTCCTAATTCCTCATGAAGCAAATCGTGGGTGGTAACATAGTCGAAGAAGGCTTTGAAAAGTGGGTGCAACTGCTCGATGCGAGCACGGTGCTGAAGATTGGAAATGATCATGTCTTTGTGTTTTTATCGGTTGTTTTAGTTAAACAATATTGCCACAAATATAATGCTATTTTTAGAGATAAACATCTCTTTTGTCGGAATTTTTAATCACAATTTTCGACGATAAATGTGCCGGCTGCCGATGGTGGAGGAAACAGTTGCCGACTCTCTCTCTTTTTGTTCGGCAGTTCTGAAAAGTTTATTCGGCATCGAACTGCAGTTTCATGCCGACCAAACTGCAGTTCACTCCCGAGAAAACTGCAGTTTTCTCAGGTGAAAACTTTTCAAAACAGGGGTGTTTTCAGTTCGCTATTCTGTACCTTTTCATTATTTTTATGAGAAAAGATGAAAAAAAGAGGAAAAAAGTTGTCGTGTTTTGTCGACTCGATTGTCTATATAAGAAATGAGGATGAAAATGGAAGAAGAAAAACAGTGGCGAAAAGAGCTGTTGACTGTCCGTCAGTTGAAGGAAGATATACGCGAGTATCAAACGGTTGATGTAGAAAAAGCGTTCCGCCGGGTCGATCGAAGGATTGACCGGCAGACGCTTCGCGTGCATCTTCTTCATTCGCTGATGCGGGTGGCTGCCTTCTTGACTCTCCCCCTGTTGTTGGCCACAACGGCTGTTTCATGGCTCTATTGGGAGCGGGTGAAGGAGGACGGTCGGGTGCCGATGATGGAGACGATAGCTGCCGCCGGCGAGCGTACGCGCATCACGTTGGCAGATGGCTCGGTGGTGCATCTCAACAGTGGCAGCCGGCTGGCGTATCCCCTCCGTTTTGTGGAGAAGGAACGCAGCGTGCGGCTCGATGGCGAGGCCTTTTTCGAGGTGGAAGCCAGCCGCGAATCTCCTTTTACGGTTACGACTCCGCAAGGGGTACAGGTGACGGCTCACGGCACACGCTTCAATGTCGAAGGCTATGCCGACGACGAAGTGGTGCGCACGACACTGGTGCGGGGGGCGGTCGATGTGCAGACAGCCGAAGGAAAACGGCAGACGCTACGCGCCGGGCAGCAGAGCGTTTGGCAGCGAGGCGAGGAGGCCTTGAAAAAACAGACGGCCGACACGGTGGCCGTCAAGGCATGGATCGAGGGGCGGCTCGTCTTTCGCGATGCCACACTGGCCGAGGTTGTCCGCCGCCTTTCGCGTCTTTATCAGGTCGATATCTGCTTGCACGATGCCGAGCGGGCCGACTATACGATCCGTGCTACGTTTCGAGATGAGCGGATCGACACCTTGTTGGACTATCTCTGTCGGGCCGCTTCATTGCGGTGGAGCGATACACCTTCCGTACAGCGCCCCGACGGCAGTTACACTCGTCGGCAGATCGATCTGTGGGTGAAGTGATTTGATCGTTTGAATCTGTGTCAATTAAAACCATATATTAACCATTTAAAACACACTACACATGAAACAAAAAAACTGTAATTCTACATCGGCGCCTGCTCCTTGTCCACTGTTCAGGCGCAGCTTGAAGACGGCCACGTTGCTTTCTGTTGTCATGGTCGCCCAACTCCATGCGGCTCCTCTGTTTTCGCAGAGTGAAGTTCACCGAAATACGGCGAATATCATTACCGTTGGCGAGGCGATCGACCGACTTGAGAAGGAAAATGATTACTCTTTTGTCTTTACAGACCGTGCAGTCGACACCTCCCGCCGAGTGAAGGTCGACGTTGTCGGGCAGCCGATCGACCGAGCCTTAGCCCAACTGTTCGAAGGGACCGACGTGGCTTATACCATCGTCGGGCGGCAGATCATCCTCTCCACCCGTCTATCATCACCGGCTCGGAAGCAGAATAACCGACAAGTGACGGGAACGATCGTCGATAAGCAAGGAGAGCCCGTGATCGGTGCGAATGTGGTCGAGAAGGGAACCACCAACGGTACGATCACCGACATGAATGGTGCCTTTTCGCTTCAGGTATCCGACGGGGCTGTTTTGCAAGTCACCTACATCGGTTACACCACACAAGAGGTGAAAGTGGGGGCAAACACCCATCTGGCCGTGACCCTTTCCGAAGAGAGTGAACAACTTGATGAGGTGGTAGTGATCGGTTACGGTACAGCTCGCAAGGGCGACCTGACCGGTACGATATCGTCCGTCAACGGCAAATCTCTGACCGAACGCTCGACACAACAACTGTCGACGGCCATGCAGGGTCAGATCTCCGGCGTACAGGTAACACGATCGTCGGGAGCTCCCGGTAGTTCGGCCTCGGTACAGGTCCGTGGTGTGACGACCCTTTCGTCGAATGATCCGCTGGTGATCATCGATGGTGTTCCGGGTTCGTTGAACGATGTCGTGGCCAGCGATGTGGAGACGATGAGCGTCTTGAAAGATGCCGCCTCGGCTTCCATCTATGGATCGCGAGCTGCGGCGGGCGTTATCCTGATCACCACCAAACGAGCCAAGGATCGTCAGCTTCAGTTGGACTATAATTATGAATATTCGATCGACAAGCCTACGACGCGACCTACCAACGGAAATGTGATAGATTGGATGAATATCCAGAACGAAGTGAAGTATAATGATGGCGCCACTGACCCTTATTCACAATATTCGAAAGAGACGATCGACGGATGGATGGCCAACAATGCAAAGGATCCCTACCACTATCCCAATACGGATTGGGTCAATTTGATATTGAAGAAGACGACTTCGCACCAGCAACATACGCTCAGTCTGACGGGCGGGACAGAAAAATTGCAGTCGAAGTTCTCGTTCAACTACCAGACAGCCGACGGATACTATAAAAACAAGTCGTATGAACGCTACGCAGGACGCGTCAACAACGACTACAAAATCAACTCGTGGATTCATGCAAATGTCGATATCGATTTCTCCACTTCGACCTCCGTCAGTCCGAACTATTCGGTCATCTATTACGCATATCTGGTACCGGCCTACTATAATCCGACGTGGGAAAACGGCCAATATGCCGATGTGAAGTCGGGAGCTAACCCATTGGCCTCGCTTAACGAGGGCGGCACGGCCCGCTCCAACTACTACAAAGCGGGCGGAAAGGCATCATTGCAGTTGACACCGCTCAAGGGTTTGACGATCACGGCTGTCTACTCTCCGCGTTTTACCTTTACCAAAGGCAAGACGTTCATCAAGGCGGTCGATGTCTATTACGAGGATGGTTCATCCGTCAAGACGCAATGGATGAAATCGACCTCGCTCTCGGAGACGCGCAACGATACCCAAAGTCAGACCTACCAGTTCTTTGCCAATTACCTGAACAAGTGGAACGACCATTCGCTCAATGCCATGGCCGGCTATGAAGGGTATACATACAAGTGGGAAAATCTCGGCGCCTCGCGCAACAATTATGAGCTGACGGCCTATCCTTACTTGAATATCGGACCGGAAGATTACCAGTACAATTCCGGCAGTGCCGGCCACAATGCTTACGAATCTGTGTTCGGACGTGTCATGTATTCGTATAAAAATCGCTACATGTTGCAAGCCAATGTGCGCGCCGACGGCTCTTCACGATTCGCTTCCGCTTCACGATGGGGCGTTTTCCCGTCAGTATCGGCCGGATGGGTCGCTTCGGGCGAAAAATGGTTCCCCACCAAGGCGATCGACTATCTGAAGCTTCGTGCCTCGATCGGCTCATTGGGCAACGAGCGCATCGGCTCGGAGTTCCCCTATCAAGCCTCGATCGTGTTCGGCAATAGTTATATGTACGACAATTCATCGCATTCGGTTTCGGCCGTGCAGAATGCTGCGCAAGTGTATTATGCCTTCAAAGATATCACTTGGGAGACAACAACGACCTACGATGTCGGCATCGATCTCACATTGCTCGACAACCGGCTCTCGTTGGTGGGCGACTGGTATTACAAAAAGACGTCGGACATGTTGTTGACACTCGGCTTCCCTTCCTATGCAGGCTTCGCGGCTCCATCGCAAAATGCGGGTGATATGCACACGAAAGGTTGGGAGGTGGAGGCTACTTGGCGCGACCAAGTGGGCGACTTCAGCTATGGTGTTACCTTCAACCTCTCCGATTACCGTTCGAAGATGGGGTATTTGGGCGACAAACGAACCATTAACGGAAACAAAATATACGAGGAAGGATCGTATTATAACGAGTGGTACATGTATCGCACCAATGGCCTTTTCATGACAGACGCCGACCTTTACGATGCAGATGGAAAGAAAGTGCCGACATTGACGGCAAACGATAAGGCCGGCAACATACGTTATGTCGATGTCAATGGCGACGGTATCATCAACGCCGACGACAAAGTGCTGCTGGGTAACTCATTGCCCGAGTACCAGTTCGGCGGCAATTTCTATTTGGGCTGGAAAGCGTTCGACTTTTCTTTGGCATTCCAGGGAGTTGGCCACCAGCGTGTCCTCTTCAACACCGATTGGGTCATGCCGTTGAAGGAGCAGTGGGGATCTGTTCCCAGCATCCTGTTGGGCAACTATTGGAGCCAGTTCAACACAGAAGAGCAGAACCGCAAGGCGGCTTATCCGCGGTTGACGTATACCAACACGACGAATGTCTATACGGGATCCGACTATTGGTTGTTCAATGGTGCCTACTTCCGTGTCAAGAATATTACATTGGGCTATACCGTACCCGCCACACTTTGGAAAGAAAAATACATAAAAGGCATTCGAATCTATGCCAGTGTATCCGATTTGCCGGCCATCAGCCACTACCCGAAAGGGTGGGATCCGGAGGTCAATTCCTATTATTCTGATTTTATCTCCATGTCATTCACTTTTGGAGCCAATGTCAAATTTTAAAAACAAACATCATGAAACAGTTAAAGACCATCCTATATTCTGCGGCGTTGCTCTCGTTGACAGCGTGTGTAGAGCTTGATTTGAACCCATTGTCTGAGGGCTCAAGTGAAAATTGGTACTCATCGCAGGCCGAAATCGAGATGTCCGTCAATGACTTTTACCGCACCGATTTCTTCCCGATCGACGATATGATGTGGGGCGACGACCTGACCGCCCGCAACTCTACCTCGTCTGTTCAGAACGGAACCGAGACAGCCGAGTCGAGTTGGATCGCCACCCGTTGGCAGAATTATTACAGAGGAATTGCCCGAGCCTTGCGTCTGCTCAACAACATGGACCGCGCCCGCTCATTGGGAGTATCCGAAAACGACATCCGCCAATACGAGGGTGAGGCCTATTTCTATATGGGTTATGCCTACGGCATGCTCGCTTTCCATTGGGGCGATGCCATTTTGGACAAGACAGGCATGACACTTGACGAGGCTTATAGCGCAACCCGCTCGCCGAAGGCCGAGGTGTTGGCCTATAGTTACGAATGCTTCGACAAGGCTGCCGAGCGACTGCCGGTCAAATATTCGGGCTTGCAGCATGCCACCAAGGGAGCTGCCTATGCCTTCAAGGCGAGGGTGGCCCTCTATAATGGCGACTTTGCATCGGCTGCCGAGGCCGCGAAGAACTGCATGGACTTGGGCATTTACAAATTGCATGACAATTACCGCGACCTCTTCACTGCTTCTTCGTCCGACGAATGGATCTTCTTCTTCCGAGGCGATGTGGCATTGAAGAAATACTACTGGGCAGGTGCCGACGTGGCAAACTGTATTTCTCGCCTATCAGGCGGGTGGGGTGGTCAGAAAGCTCCTTCGTACGAGCTGATTTGCGCCTACCCTTGCACGGATGGCAAGCCGATCGATGAGTCGCCGCTCTACAATCCGAAAGATGTTTTCGAGAACCGCGACCCGCGTATGGCCATGACCATTGTTCCTTTTGCCTCGGCTTATACGAAGAGTGTACTCGATGGTACCTATAATCCTAAGGACTATGCCTGGTTGGGGTACGAATATTCGCCCGATCCGACCCGCACCACAGTCATGCGTATGTCGGATGAATCGCAAGTAGGCAACAACGATTCGAAGGCACGGGCCGAGCATGCTTCCTACAATGGTTTCCTTTTCAAGAAGTATATCGACGAGTCATTTTTGGAGAATGGCCTGACCGGTGCGCCGATTACCTATCCGGTGATGCGTTACGGCGATGTCTTGTTGATGTATGCCGAGGCAATGATCGAACAAGACAAATGCACGCAAGAGGTGCTGGATTTGACGATCAACAAACTTCGTGAACGCGCTTACAACGGGACGGGTATGGCCTATCCGCGGGTGACGGTCGGCTCACAACAGGAATTGCGTACCATCCTTCGTACCGAGCGCTTCATCGAACTGGCTTGGGAGGGGCACCGTTACGCCGATCTGATCCGTTGGCGGATAGCCGGCAAGGTCTATAATCGCCCGTCTTATTATCTTCGCCGTGCATGGTCGGGCTCTACCACGTGGGATGGCGACGAGAACAAGGTGTCGGCCGAATACAAACAGCTGATCGAGAACTGGAAGCAAGGCAACTATCCGTTGGGTGGCATTCCGCCGATCGATGAGGATGGTATTGCCGACTTGAGCGGAATGGTCGAGAAAGGTTACATCGTTGTGGCCTCCGAACGCAAGTTCGATGAGCAGCGCGATTACCTCTGGCCGGTTCCCGCTTCCGATCTGTTGATCAACGACAAGCTGACGCAGAATCCAAATTGGTAATCTGTTGGAGACAAACAATGAGAATAGTATAATTAACAGCCCCCAACCGGTTGCGGAAAGGATGGCACTCTCTGAGAACAATCTCGGGAGTTTTGAAAAAGTTTCTCGGCATGAAACTACAGTTTTCTCCCGAACAAACTGCAGTTTACTCTCGAGAAACTTTTTCAAAACTGCCATACATTCTATAATCGGTTGGGGATAAACAAAGAATACGATGAAGACAAACATTTTGATGGCGGTCCTTCTCTTGATGGCAAGCGGCTGTTCCACCGATATTTCACGACAGGCTCCTGAATCATTGTCGGGAATCTATCCGCGATTGGCCACTTACAACGACGAAGGCGAGTGCGGAACAGGTGCGGTAGTACCTTGGGCCGGGCAGCTGTGGATAGCTTCCTATGGTCCCCACCTGCCGCTTGGGTCGAGCGACAAGCTCTATGCCATCTCGCCCGATATGCAGCAGACCGTCTTTCTGCAAAGCATTGGCGGAACGCCGGCCAACCGCATGATCCACCGAGAGAGTAACCAACTTTTCATAGCTTCGTATGCAATTGATTCGGTAGGCCACGTGCGTGTCATTCCATTCAGTGAGATGCCCGGCCGTATGACGGCCAATGCCCGCCACTTGACAGACCCCGCCCATAAAATCTATTTTGCAACGATGGAGGAGGGTTTCTACGAAGTGGATGTGCAAACCCTGGCCGTACACGAACTTTATAAAGACGGCAATTTGTTGCAACAGAAGAAGAATGATACCGATGCCGGCCCGATCAACGACCTGCTGCCCGGCGTACATGGCAAAGGATTCTATACGGGACAGGGCGTAGGCGTCTATGCCAACAATGGCGAAGGAACGCAGGAGGCGCTGAAACGATTCGATGTGGAAGCCGGTTCGCTTTCGGAATGGGACGGCAAACAGTGGAAAGTCGTGCGCCGCAATCAGTTCACCGAGGTGACTGGCCCGGGCGGAATCTATGGCAATGCCCACCCCGATACCGATCCGATATGGGTGAACGGCTGGGACTACAAATCGATCTTGGTAGGAGTGCGCCACCCTCAACGCGGATGGTCGTTCTATCGCCTCCCGAAAGCGAGCCACAGTTACGATGGGGCCCACGGTTGGAATACCGAGTGGCCGCGTATCCGCAACGTAGGGACGGAGGAAAACCCCGACTATCTGATGACGATGCACGGTATGTTTTGGAACTTCCCTGCCACTTTTACGGCCGATAACAGTGCCGGCATCCGCCCTCGGTCTGCTTATCTTAAGGTGATTGGCGACTTTGCCCGCTGGAATGATCAGTTGGTGTTCGGCTGCGATGACTCTGCCCAAAAAGAGTTTCTGAACAAACGTAAGGCGAAAGGAAACATAGAGGGGCCGGGACAGTCGAACTCCAATCTGTGGTTTACGTCGCTGACCCGCCCGGATGAGCTCGGACCCGCCACCGCCGAAGGGGCCGTTTGGGCGCACGAAGAGGTGGCGGCAGACGCACCTTCCGAGCCGTTTCTCTTCGCAGGATGGGCCGAACGCTCGGCATGGATGAGGAACAACAGTGCGATGCCTGTGACCTATACCTTCGAGGTGGACAAACAAGGTAACGGGCAATGGACGAAGCTCAAGCAGGTGATGGTTGGCTCGATGGCTGACAGCTGGGTGCCTTTCGAGGCAGACGAACAAGGAGAGTGGATCAGGGTTCGTACCGATCGCCCTACCCAAACGACCGTAAGCTTCAACTATACGACGCCCGACCTGCGCACCACCCAATCCGATGCTCTTTTCAAAGGGTTGGCAAAAGGGGATACTAAGAAAGAGGTGCTGGGCGGATTGCTCTATGGATTAGGCAACAACCAGCGGACAATGGGCTTGTTGGCTAATAAAGAGAAGGACGGACAAGTGGAAGAGGTCGGCTATTATACCTTGACATCCGACCTGACATTGGAGCCGACACTCAACAAGGAGAATGCCGACCTTATCCGCGAACGGTGTGCCATCCCTCAGCGAGTGGTCGAAATTGACAAGGGGGGTATTCATATAATTGATGATGCCAACCGCCGATGGGTACTTCCTGTGGGCCATGTTTCGCTGCAGCCGTTGACGGATCGTGGGGCACTTCGTATCTGCAGAGAGGTAGCAACGGAGCGTGACCTCTTCAGCTGTATGGGTACTTTCTTCGAATTGCCGGCCGAAAATGCTGATGGCTATGCGAAGATCCGTCCTATTGCCACGCATCCGTTCCGCATCAACGACTATGCTTCCTACCGTGGTTTGCTGGTTATGACGGGTATTACTCCCGATGAAGTGCGCCATAATGAGCATATCCTCACCTCGACCGATGGCAAGGCTGCCGTTTGGGCCGGTGCCATTGACGATCTTTGGAGCTTGGGAAAGCCGACCGGCGAGGGAGGCCCTTGGGTCGATACGAAAGTGCAGCGTGGAGTGCCGTCCGATCCCTATTTGATTGCTTTCTACGACAAGAAGCAACTGCGCCTTACTTCCGACAAGGCTACGAAGGTAACGGTGGAGGTCGACCCGACCGGCAACGGCGACTGGATGGTCTATCGGGTGGAGCAACTTCAGGCGGGCAAGGCGTTGGAGCATACTTTCCCTGCTTCCTTCTCAGCCCGTTGGATTCGTTTTGCAGCTGATACGGACGGGGCTATTCTCACGGCATGGCTCACCTATGAATAAGCAGCACAGGAGGTTGGAAAAGAATCGTGAAATTTATATATTTGCAAAGATAACAACGAAACAGACATATGAAGAGAATATTGGTTACACTGCTGCTGATGGCAGCTTCGGTGAGTGCCCAAGCCGCTGATCTTTGGTTGGAAGCGGAAAGTTTTTCCCACAAGGGTGGCTGGAAAGTCGACCAGCAGTTTATGGATCAGATGGGCTCACCCTATCTTTTGGCACACGGCATGGGTAAGGCCGTCGACGATGCCTGGACGGAGGTGACCTTCCCTGAAAAGGGAGACTATTACGTCTTTGTCCGTACCTACAACTGGACTTCGCCGTGGTATGATGGCGAGGGTCCGGGCCGCTTCAGCTTGAGTGTCGGCCATAAAAAGTTGGCCTCTCCTCTTGGCTGTCAGGGTTCGTCGTGGATGTGGCAAGCGGCCGGCAAAGTGACGGTCAAGGAGAAAGCACAGGTGGTGCGCCTCCACGACTTGACAGGCTTCGACGGTCGCTGCGATGCCATTTACTTTACGACCGACCCGTCGGCTGTTCCGCCTGCCGAAGGTGTGGCTCTCGAAGCCTTTCGTCGGAAAGCGCTTCAACTTCCTGATACACCACCTGCGGCCGAAGGGTTCGACTTGGTGGTAGTGGGTGGCGGTATTGCCGGCATGAGTGCAGCCGTTTCAGCCGCCCGCCTCGGCTGCAAGGTGGCGCTTGTCAACGACCGTCCCGTCATAGGCGGCAACAACAGTTCGGAAGTCCGCGTCCATTTGGGAGGCCGCATCGAGGAGGGTCCCTATAAAGAATTAGGCGGTTTGCAGAAAGAGTTCGGGCCGACGAAGGGAGGCAATGCCCAGCCGGCCGAAACCTATGAGGACGACAAGAAAATGGCTTGGATAAAGGCCGAGCCGAACGTTACTCTCTTCCTCAACTACCATGCGTTCGCAGTCGAGAAAGAGAACGGTCGGATCGTCTCGGTGGTGGCGAAAGAGGTGGAGAGTGGTCGCGAGTTGGCCTTCAAAGCTCCTCTCTATGCCGACTGTACGGGCGATGGAACAGTGGGTTACCTCGCAGGGGCCGACTACCGTATGGGGCGCGAAGGGCAGGATGAGTATGGCGAAAGCATCGCACCGGCCAAGGCCGACAAGATGACGATGGGGTCATCCGTGCAGTGGTATTCGGAAGAGCAATCCAAACCTACCTCGTTCCCTCGCTTTTCGTACGGCATCACCTTCAACGAAGAGAACTGCGAAAAGGTGATGATGGGCGAATGGACATGGGAAACGGGCATGAATTTTGATCAGATTAAAGACTTCGAACGGATCCGCGACTATGGGATGTTGGTGGTCTATTCCAATTGGAGTTTTCTGAAAAATGAGTTGAAAGAGAACACGCCCTACCGAAACCGCTCGTTGGGTTGGGTGGCTTATGTGGCGGGAAAACGCGAGTCGCGGCGCCTTTTAGGGGATTATGTTTTGAAAGAGGAGGACATTGTCAAGCAGGTCGTTCACGAGGATGCATCGTTTGCCGCCACATGGAGCATCGACCTCCATTCGCAGGATCCGGAAAACAAACGGCACTTTCCCGACGAACCCTTCAAGGCTGTCACGGAGCATATCCTGATCCATGCCTATCCGGTCCCATACCGTTGCCTCTATTCGCGCAATGTCGATAACCTGTTCATGGCGGGTCGCGATATCAGTGTCACCCATGTGGCGCTCGGAACAGTCCGTGTGATGCGTACCACCGGCATGATGGGCGAGGTGGTTGGTATGGCAGCTTCCCTCTGCAAAGAGCACAGCACCACGCCGCGCGGCGTCTACCAACGTTATCTTGATGAGCTTAAAACTTTGATGAAGGAGGGCGTTAACCGTAAGGGATTGCCGAACAACCAACGCTACAACGAGGGCGGCATGTTGGGAAAATGACGGTGAGTAGGAACATCCTATTGACACTCTTTGCAAAAACGTCTTGAAAAGATTCAAACAAGTTTCTCGAAAAATAGAAAAAAACTCGGGTGTAAATGATAGTTTGTTCGGCATGAAACCGGAGTGCACTCGGCATGAAACTGCAGTTTTATGCCGAATAAACTGAAATTTAAACACCGCTTTTACGTAAAAAGGGCCGCATCAGTAGTTTGATACGGCCCTTTGTTTGTATGTTTTGACAAGTGAGTTGTCTGTTAGATCTCATCAATAGATCCGCGAACGATGCCTCGTTTGGACGACTTGATGAAATGCAAGATAAGATCACGCTCCGGTGTCTGATCGTATTCCGTCTCAATAGCTTTCAGTGCATCCGTATTGTTCAGCCCGCGCGTATAGAGTGTACGGTAAATATCCTGGATTTGGTACACCTGCTGATTGGTGAATCCACGGCGGCGCAATCCGACGATATTGATACCACAATAGACAATCGGGTCTCGGCCGATCAGCGTGTACGGAGGAATATCCTTACCGATTCGTGAACCGCCTTGGATCATTACATGTTGTGAGATGCGGGTAAACTGGTGAACCAATGAGCCCCCGCTGACAATGGCGAAATCATCAATTTCCACTTCGCCGGCAATCTGGGATGCATTGCCAATGATGACGTTGTTCTTTACTACACAATCGTGCGCGATATGTGAATAGGCCATAATGAGACAGTTGGTGCCCACGGTGGTTTTGCCTTTCGATGCCGTTCCGCGATTGACGGTTACACATTCGCGCAAAGTGGTGTTGTCGCCAATCTCGGCAGTGGTGATTTCGCCTTTGAACTTCAGGTCTTGAGGGATGCCGGCTATGACGGCTCCGGGAAATACCCGACAGTTTTTGCCCAAGCGTGCACCGTTCAAGATGACGGCATGGGGAAAAATATGGCAACCGTCGCCGATCACAACGTCCTCTTCGATGACGGCAAACGGATCGATGGTCACGTTTTCTCCAATCTTTGCGTTAGGATGTACAACAGCTAATTGAGAGATATTCATAATGGGTATGATTTTATTTGTTTTTAATGATTTGAGCCATGAACTCAGCTTCGCTCACCAACGTGTCGCCTACGAATACCAAACCTTTCATCGTGGCGATGCCGCGGCGGATAGGTGTGATCATTTCCAGACGAAGGATCAATGTGTTGCCCGGAACTACCTTTTGGCGGAACTTGACGGCATCGATCTTCATGAAATAGGTAGAGTAGCGCTCCGGCTCGTCGACACTGTTCAGTACCAACAAACCGCCGGTCTGTGCCATCGCCTCTACTTGCAAAACACCCGGCATAACGGGTTCTTGCGGGAAGTGTCCTTGGAAGAACGGCTCGTTTACAGTGATGTTCTTCACACCAACAATGTAATTGTCGCCGATCTCGATGATCTTGTCGACCAACAGGAACGGGTAGCGGTGCGGAAGCAATTCGCGAATGCGGTTGATATCCATGATCGGGGTTGCATTCGGATCATAGACAGGAGCTTGTATTTCATTCAGCTTGATCTCTTTGCGAAGCATGCGGGCCAGTTTGTTGTTGATGCTATGTCCCGGGTGGGTGGCTATGAGACGTCCTTTGACAGTTCGCCCGATAAGAGCCATATCACCCACAACATCCAGCAGCTTGTGGCGCGCCGGTTCGTTGTCGAATACCAAAGGAGTGTTACTGATGTACCCCAGTTCGTTTGCCGACTTGTGCGGTTGATGCATGGTGTCGGCCAAGCGATCCATGGTGTCTTGCGGAATCTTTTGGTCGTAGATGACGATGGCATTGTCCAAGTCGCCGCCCTTGATCAGATTGTGTTGCAGCAACATTTCCACCTCGCGGACGAACACGAATGTACGAGATGCCGCAATCTCCGAAGCAAACAGGTCAAGATTGTCCATCGTGGCGTATTGGTTGGTCAAGACGGGTGAGTTGTAGGATATCAATACATTGACGCTAAAGGTATCATCAGGGAGAAGCATGAGTGAGGCACCGCTCTCTTCATCTTTCACTTCTATCTTGTTTTTGACGATATAGTAGCGCTTGTTGGCTGCTTGTTCCTTGATGCCTACCTGCCGGATGGCTTCGGTATAGAGACGCGCACTTCCGTCGAGGATAGGAAACTCGGGAGCATTCACCTCGATGAGGCAGTTGTCGATACCGGCGGCGTAGAGTGCGGCCATGGCATGTTCGATGGTTCCGACCATTACCTCTTTCTTTCCGACTACGGTGCCGCGTTCAGTGTTGATGACATTCTCGGCTACCATATCCAATACCGGTTGATCAGGCAAGTCTACACGTTTTACTTTATATCCAAAATTCTCTTCGGCGGGGAGAAATGTAATATGGACATTCAGTCCGGTATGCAATCCTTTTCCGTCGAGGCTGAAACTTTCAGCCAATGTATTTTGCTTCTGCATGTTACTCTTTATTTAGTTTTTTCTTCAATTCTTCTATTTCTCGTTGCATCTGTCCCATCGTTCGGTACATTTCCGGCAATCGGCCGAAGATGGCACTCGAGCGCATGAACGATTTCGCCTGGATGGCCGGAGCGCCAAGTACCGTAGTTGGCTCTTTGATGTCGCTGATCACGCCCGACTGTGCGCCGAAGTTGACGTGATCTGCTATCTTGATGTGGCCGGCCAATCCTACTTGTCCGCCAAACATACAATGCTTGCCTACTTTGGTTGATCCGGCAATACCGACCTGGGCTGCCATGACTGTGTTTTCACCCACCTCGACGTTGTGGGCGATCTGTATCAGGTTGTCGAGTTTGACACCGCGGCGAATGATGGTCGAATCCATCACGGCGCGGTCAATGGTTGTATTGGCTCCGATCTCGACATCGTCTTCCAAAATGACATTGCCCAGTTGCGGAATCTTCTTATATGTCTCACCTTCCGGGGCAAATCCGAATCCGTCTGATCCGATCACGGCACCGGCATGAATGATGCATCGGTTGCCGATCCGGCAATTCTCGTAGATTGTCACGTGAGGGTAGACGATCGTATTGTCGCCAATCGTTACATTGTCACCAATATAAGCTTGGGGGTAGATGCGACAGTTCTTCCCAACTTTGGCATTCTCGCCGATATAGGCAAAATTACCCACGTAGCAACTCTCATCAATGACGGCGGTATGGGCCACGAATGCGGTCGAATCGACACCCGATTGTTGTTTTTGCTTCTGCTGTTCCACCACATTCAACAGGATGGCCAACGCGGCATAAGCGTTTTCGACACGTATCATCGTGGCAGGAACGGGCTCGGCAGGCGTGAAATCGTTGTTGACCAACACGATGCTGGCTGCTGTCTGATAGATGTAGTGCTCGTATTTGGGGTTGGCCAAGAACGTCAATGTTCCGGGTCTACCTTCTTCTATCTTTGAGAAATTGCTTACCTTCACTTCCGGATCACCTTCCACGGTGCCGTTCAAGAAGGCCGCAATTTGTTGGGCTGAAAACTCCATGACAATATTTCTATTTTATGTTGATGATAGGGGGTGCTCGGCTTATTCCGCACGATTGGGGTCGGAATGGTTGGCAAGCGATTTTCTATAAGACGGGAGAAGGCGGCATTTTGCTGCATCACTCCCGTACTTTTTCATATCATCACGATTAAATGATTCCTTTTTCTTTCAAGTAACCGGCCATTTCTTGCTGAACAGCTTGGGCTGCTTTGCCTGCCTCGATGGCAAAAGATGTGCTCTTGTCGGCATAGATTATGGCACGCGATGAGTTGACAATCAGTCCGCATTGGTCGTTCATTCCATAAGCTGCCACCTCTTTCAGGCTACCACCTTGGGCCCCGACGCCGGGAACAAGTAAGAAATGGTTAGGGACATGCTTGCGAATATCGAGAAACATCTTGCCCTGAGTGGCACCAACAACGTACATCATCTGCTGGTCTGAGGCCCATTCTTGCGATTTCTTCAAAACCTTTTCGAAGAGGCGTTCGCCCTGAGCATCCTCCGTCAGCTGGAAGTCGTGCGAGCCTTTGTTGGAGGTCAACGCCAAAAGGATCACCCATGCTCCGGGATAGATCAAGAAAGGCTTCACACTGTCCTCGCCCATATACGGGGCAACGGTAATGGCATCAACGTGCATATGTTCGAAGAATGAACGGGCATACATCTCAGAGGTGTTGCCGATATCGCCGCGTTTTGCATCGGCAATGATGAACTGGTCAGGATAGTTGTCGCGCAAATACTGGACCGTCTTTTCAAAAGCCATGATACCTTCGACGCCAAGGCTTTCATAGAAAGCCATATTGGGTTTGTAGGCGATACAATAAGGTGCCGTCGCATCGATGATTGCTTTGTTGAAGGCGAAGATAGGATCTTCTTCTTCCAACAAATGGGTCGGGATCTTCTTGATGTCGGTATCCAGGCCGACGCACAAGAAAGATTGTTTCTTTTTGATATTTTCAAATAATTGTTGCTTGTCCATGTTCTGTTTTTATCACGTATTATTATTTATAATTCCGATTCTTTCATCCGTTCTGCATTCTCGGCCACGATCAGATGGTCGATACAGTCCTGAATGTTACCGTCCATGAATGCGGACAGATTATAGATCGTATAGTTGATTCGATGGTCGGTGATTCGCCCTTGCGGATAGTTGTAGGTACGGATCTTTGCCGATCGGTCGCCTGTTGATACCATTGTTTTGCGTCGGCTGGCAATATCGTCGACATATTTCTGGTGCTCCTTGTCGTATATGAAGGAGCGCAGACGGGTCAAGGCTCGCTCTTTGTTCTTTGGCTGGTCGCGTGTTTCCGTACATTCGATGAGGATTTCCTCGCTGACGCCCGTGATAGGGTTCTTCCAAATGTAACGCAAGCGGACACCCGATTCTACTTTGTTGACGTTCTGTCCGCCGGCACCGCCCGAGCGGAACGTATCCCATTTGATCTCTCCTTCGTTGATCTCCACGTCGAACTCGTCGGCTTCCGGCAATACGGCCACGGTAGCCGCCGAGGTGTGTACACGTCCTTGGGTCTCGGTGGCGGGAACACGCTGTACGCGGTGCACACCCGATTCATATTTCAGTGTGCCGTATACCTTTTCGCCCGTTACACTGAAGATGATTTCCTTGAAACCTCCGGCTGCTCCTTCGTTGAAGCTGGAGATGGCGATCTTCCAGCCTTTCGATTCGCAGTATTTGACATACATACGATAGAGGTCGCCGGCGAAGATGGCTGCTTCGTCGCCACCCGTTCCTCCGCGGATTTCGACGATGGCATTTTTGTCGTCTTCGGGATCGGCCGGTATCAACAGCAGTTTGATCTCTTCCTCGATCTGCGGGAGGCGTGCCGAACAGCTTTCCATCTCTTCGCGGGCCATTTCGCGCATCTCCGGATCTTGCTCGTTTTCCAGCATTTGCCTGGCTTCGGCAATTCCGTCAAGAGCTTGGACATAGGCTTGGCGAGATCGAACAATTTTTTCCAAATCACTGTACTCTTTGTTCAACTTCACGAAGCGTTTCATGTCGGCGATGACGGCGGGGTCGGTGATGAGGGTACTGACCTCTTCGAATCGGCTCACCAATCCATCCAACCGCTCAAGGAGTGTATTCTTTTCTGCCATTTATTTCTTTTCTTTATTCGTCCGGGGCCACTTCTCTATGTGGTGTAGCCTTCCGGGCGAACCATCTCTGTTATTGTTATCAATAGATGAATGTGCCGTTTTCGCTTTTGATGGTCAAACGGTTGGTTTCTGCCTCTTCCACATGGCCGACGATGCGGGCATCGATGCCGAAACTCTTCGAGATGGCCATGACTTGCTCGGCATATTCGGGTGCGATATAGATCTCCATACGGTGACCCATATTGAACACTTTGTACATTTCGCTCCAATCCGTGCCGCTTTGTTCGTGGATGATGCGGAACAACGGAGGGATAGGGAAGAGGTTGTCTTTCACCACATGTTTGTTGTGGACGAAGTGCATCACCTTGGTTTGTGCACCGCCCGAGCAGTGAACCATACCATGGATTTGCGGACGCAACTGATCCAGCAATTTCTTGATGACCGGGGCATAGGTGCGTGTCGGAGAGAGTACCAACTTGCCGGCATCAATGCCCAACTCTTCGATGGTATCCGTCAGTTTCAATCCGCCCGAGTAGACCAAATCGGATGGTACGGCTGCATCGTAGCTTTCCGGATATTTCTCAGCCAAGTATTTCGAGAAGACGTCATGGCGTGCCGAAGTCAGTCCGTTGCTGCCCGTACCTCCGTTGTAAGCCTTTTCGTAGGTGGCTTGTCCGAACGATGCCAATCCGACGATGACATCGCCGTCTTGAATATTCTTGTTGTCGATCACGTCGGCGCGTTTCATACGGCAAGTGACAGTAC
>CAVJQR010000003.1:6813-18045 GCA_963651605.1 Agathobaculum sp. | reverse complement strand
TGACAGTACTGTCGACAATAATGGTACGAACCAAGTCGCCAACGTCGGCTGTCTCGCCACCCGTTGCATAGCAACCTACGCCCATTTCGCGCAATTCGGCCAGCAATTCGTCTGTGCCGTTGATGATGGCCGATATGACTTCGCCCGGAATCAACAGTTTGTTTCGTCCGATAGTGGAAGAGACGAGGATATTGTCGACAGCACCCACGCAGAGCAGGTCGTCAATGTTCATGATCAAAGCATCTTGTGCAATGCCTTTCCACACCGACAAGTCGCCGGTTTCTTTCCAATATAGATAAGCCAAAGACGATTTTGTCCCGGCACCATCAGCATGCATGATGTTGCAATACTCCGGATCCCCCCCTAAAATGTCAGGGATGATCTTACAGAAAGCATTGGGATAGATTCCCTTGTCGATGTTCTTTATGGCATTGTGAACATCTTCTTTCGATGCGGATACACCGCGCAGATTATAACGTTGATCGCTCATTGTTTATATTGTTAAGACTGCAAATATAACTTTTTTTCTCGGATTCTCACCTAAGTTTCAATACATCTCCTTCTTGTGGAACATATTCTTTGCTTTTTTTGTTCATTTTATACAAGCTGTTGAGTTGTATGCCGAACTGTTGTGAGATGCTGTACATCGAGTTTCCCATCTGAACGACATAGTCGTAGTGGGGTTTCTCGGCCTTTTTCTTCTTTTTCTCGAGATAGACAATGTCATTCTCCTGCAACGGATAGTCTTTCGGTATCTCGTTGTATTTGCTCAGCTTCCGTGTGCTGATGCCGGTGCTGCGGGCAATGCTCTCGAGCGAATCGCCCTGTTTGGCATGTACATAGAGCAATCCGTTGCCGCGGTAGATAGTGTGCGGGGTAGTAGTGCTTTGCGTCGTGTAGGAACGGTCGCTTCGTTTGGCCGTAGTCTGCCTCGCATTGTCATATTCATAGAGCTCATACTCCTCGATCACCTTGATCAGTTTGTTGGCATACGACTTGTCCGTAGCATATCCACACGACTGCAACCCCTTGGCCCAACTGCGGTAGTCGCGTATGTCGAGGCGGAAAAGGGAGGCGTAGTGCGGGCGCAAGGCCAAAAACTTCGAATGATCCTCGTACGAGTCGGTCACCGAGTTGTATTTGCGGAAGCACTCACCGCGGTAGTCGTCGTCGTGATAGATGCGTTTCCCCTTCCATTCGTTCTTGCATTTGATGCCGAAATGGTTGTTCCCCCGCGTGGCCAGTTCGCTTGTCCCGGCACCGGATTCCAACAATCCTTGCGCCAAGGTGATGCTGGCGGGAACTTTGTATTTTTGTTGTTGCTCGATGGCCAGGTTACTGTATTTCTTGATGTATTGGCGATAGGACGACAACGAGGTGTCGACGGCCCAACTTTTCTCCGAAAACACGAAAAACGAGGCTATCGTTACGGCAAAGATAGTCCATGAATGGTGCATGTTTGTCTTTTTTTTTGCAAACATACATAAAAACGCAGACATTACCTATTTTTTTTCGTATCTTAGAACCGGTTTTAATTTTGCACGAATGGGAAAATGGTATCTTAAAACCAATTTCTTAACCCGAACGAAACGAACAATATGGAAAAGAAACGAATAGAAATAATATATGAAGAGGTGGCCTATGCCGAGTTGGATATGAATGCAAAACTGCTGTACGATGCGGCCGAACGGGCCTCGGAAGGGGCCTATGCTCCCTATTCCCATTTTCAAGTGGGGGCGGCTGTGATGCTGCAGAACGGGAAGATGGTGACCGGTTGCAACCAAGAAAATGCTGCCTATCCTTCAGGACTCTGCGCCGAGCGGGTCACGATCTTTGCCGCACAAGCCAACAACCCCGGTGTACCTATCGAGCGACTGGCCATCATCGCCCGGTCGGGCGGCGAGGTGGAGGAGGGGATCACCCCCTGCGGAGCCTGCTGCCAGGTGATGTTGGAAGCAGAAGAGCGCTCGGGCCATCCGATGGAAATCCTCCTCTGTGGAAAGAAAACGATCCGCATCATCCATGGTGTGCGTTCGCTGCTCCCGTTCTCTTTTACGCCCGATAACCTGCTGAAAAAATAGCATCGGGAGCAAGGCAAAAAAAGCTCCCGAGCTTTTTGAAAAAACATGCCGAACAATTTAGAAAATCATGCCGAGCTTTTTTGGGGAAAAACATAGGTGATTTGAATTGAAAACATAGGTGATTTGAATTGAAAACACGAGTGTTTTTGGGGAAAAACAGCTATGTTTTTCGAAGCCCTGTGGAAAGCGTGCTGTCGAGAGGATATTTTTTCGGGGAGATACCGCGCATTTCCATAAAAATTATACCTTTGCCGGCAAAATATAAGTAATGATCGATTTTATAACTTTTTGTGACTATTCCGGTACCTTTGCCTTTGCCATTAGTGGAATCCGGTTGGCTTCTGCCAAGAAATTCGACTGGTTTGGGGCCTATGTCGTAGGTGCTGTGACAGCTGTAGGGGGTGGAACCTTGCGCGATATCTTGTTGAACACTACGCCGTTTTGGATGACGCAGGCATCCTATCTTATCATTTCAGCCTTGGCCCTGCTGTTTGTGTTGGTGTTTCGCCGCTATGTGATTCGTCTGAACAATACCTTCTTTATTTTCGATGCCGTGGGTTTGGGATTGTTTGCCGTGGTTGGTATAGCAAAGACCTTGGATTTTGGATTTCCTTTCTGGACGGCCATCATCATGGGTATGATCACGGGCGCTTTCGGTGGAATGATCCGCGATATTCTGATCAATGAAGAGCCGTTGATTTTCCGCAAGGATATCTATGCACTGGCGTGTGTCTTCGGCGGAGTTGTCTATTATATTTGCTACCGGTGTAACATCCCGACCGACATAACGCAGTTGACCTCGGCCGTTTCTGTATTCTTGACCCGCGTCTTATCGGTTAAGTATCATATCAGTTTGCCTGTGTTGAAAGGGGAAGAATAGCAAGAGTCCTTTGAATAGGCGGAAGGGAAAATTGGAAAAAACAGAAGTCGGACGATAGCCCATTGGCAGTCGCCCGACTTTTTGTTATGAAGGTAGGCTTACAAGTCTTATTCGAATACCGGCATCGGACGGCCAATCCACACCTGCGGTTGCGTCAGATCCAGCAATGCGGCGAGGGTCGAGGCGCAATCGAACTGCATCATGCTGATGTCGTCAAAGCAATAACCCTTCTTGATCCCTTTGCCGGCAATGATGAACGGTGTCTCCATCTCTTCCATCGTCTTGCCGCCGTGCCCCGTATTGATACCGCCATGGTCGCCGGTGATGACGAAAACCGTCTCGTCCATCATGCCGGCTTGCTTGACAGCTTCGACAATCTCTCCGATATAGCCGTCCAACTCTTTCAGATTGGTGTAGTATTCGGGGGTGTCGTGTCCGGCTTCGTGCCCCACGTGGTCGGGGTTGTCATAGATCACGGCAAACAGGTTCGGCTTTTTCTCGGTGATGTATTTCACGGCCATCTCTGTCAGGGCATGAGGAAATTCGGTATATTCCGGTCCTTGCGCATGATAGTTGAAAGCCAAGGTGTCGATAACATACTTGATGCCGTCCCAGTCATGGACGCAACCGATCTCTGCCGTCGGGTTGGCTTCGCGATAAAGCCGGAAGACGGTCGGGAACATGCCGTGCTCGTTCACCACGCGCGACGGCAGATCCGGCGTTTGTGAATTCCAATCGGTGTAGCCGTGGATCTCAGGACCGGCACCCATGAACATCGAGGCCCAGTTCACTGCGCTGGAAGAGGGGAGAACCGACCGCTTTTTCAGGGTGTATGATCCCTCTTTCATGAATTGTTTGGTTACGGGCATGTCGGCCTTTTCCATACTGTACGCACCCCATCCGTCGAGACCGATCCAAATGACGTGCTTAACGCCTTTCGTCTGCTTGGCTTCTTGCGGTTGGTTGTTCGTGCAGGACGAGACGATTGCCGAAAAAGCCATGATCCAAATAAGAAATAGATACTTTTTCATATGTAAGAATTGTTGATAGGTGAATCATTTGTGCTGATTTTCAGAAATTTTCCTGCTTTGTCAGATCAATGACGGAGCGCAGAAACAGATCCAACGCAAATGTAAACAAAAGACGGGAGTCGGCCAAGCGACCCCCATCTTTTTCATGGATTTATAATTTTATTGCAGAATCCACATGACTCCCATGTAGTCATCTGAGCCTCCATATTGCTCATTGATGGCCTTGGAGACGTTTTCCATATTATAATTCAACTCATCCGAGGGGTACATCCATCGTTTCGGCATCTTGTCGGACGGAACATTTCTGTTCGATTTCGGATTGATCGGAAAATCGGGAATACCCGTACGGCGATACTCGAAAAAGGCATTGTAAGGCGTTTGCAAGAAGGTCATAATGTATTTTTGCCAAATGATCTGTTCCAGTTGTTGCTGGAAGGTTGTTCCAAAAGCCACTCCTTGTTGGGTGAGGTATTCGGCAATATAGCTGTCCGTTATCTTGCGGTTGTGATGATACGAGGCATCGTCGGGCGTATTGTCCGAGACGAATTTCATCGAGGCCCGGATACCCTCTTCATAATAGCTTTTGGCATCTTTCGAGATGATCCCTCTGATGGCGAACTCAGCCAGGATGAAGTTCTGCTCCTGATAGCTTAAAAGGAATACCGGCTCCCCTTCGGCCAATTCTTCATATCGGTCGTTCAGTTGTGAAACATTCCCTTCGTTTACGACGCCCAATATATCGGCTTCCGGAAGTGTCGGGTCAACTCCTCCGTAAGCTTCCCATGAAGAGACATCCAGGCTTGACTTCTCTGCATTCGGAGTAGGCTTTGCATAGTAGAACAGGCGGTAGTCTTTCCATTCTTTTAGCCTATCAACCAGAATGTTCGTCAATCGGTCATTGTTGGTGAAGCTGTTTATCTCCTTGAAGAAGGGATATTTCTGCCCCGACTTGTTCGAATAAACGATTTGGAAATTATCGGCATTTGACTCGAACAAGGGCTTGCTGTTCAGTATACTATTGATTCTTTCCTTTACTTGAAGGTCCGAATCGTCCACCTTTTTGTAGAGGTTGAGCAATATCTTCAGCTGTAGAGCGTTGACGGCTTTGCGCCATTTGTTCACGTCGCCTCCATAAATGTAGTCACCTTCGAAATCTTTTCCGATACTGAAGAGATGGTCAGCCTCGTCCAACTCCTTCAATAACCCCATGAATACCTCCTTTTGGGTGTCATATTTCGGAAAATAGATCTCTTCGTCTTCACCTTTCAAGGCTTCAGAGTAAGGAATATCCCCTAAACGCATGGTCATATCGAAGAATACGAAAGCCCGAATGAAATGCGAAAGGGCGGTATACGAGTTCTTTAACTCCTCGGTTGGAGAAAATTCCACCATTTTAGAGGCATTACGGAGGTTGCTCAGAGAACTGTAGCTGGCTCTTCCCAACAGATTGAAAGCGATGTCAATATCCTGAGCTTCCGTCCATGACAGGTATTTCCCCAGAAGATCTTCCCTGATGAAGCCTTTCCCCGTATCATTGTTATACGTGGCAATGTTCTGAAGTAAGTTGGTTGCCAACATGGCCGACGTCACTTTCGTTGTAGCGTCCGGGTTGGTGTTCACCTCTTCGAAATCGTTACAACCGGCCAATAATATCACTGATAAAGTGCTGATCAATATATTTTTAACTTTCATATGTCTCATGTTTTAAAATTCAACCTTTAAATTTACACCTACATACCGAATAGAAGGAGAAGACAAGTTGTCTCCCTCTACACTTTCAAAGCCATCGGGATCGGAGAATCGGAAATCTTTTGTCAGAACAAACAGATTCTGTCCGATAAGGCCGGCATAGCAACTCTTCATTCTCAATTTCTGAATGAATTTCTTCGGTAAGTTATAGCCGATAGACATCTCTCTCAATTTGAGGAAGGTCTTGTCCTGCACCAGTTTGTCCGGGTTGTTTCGACTGCTTCTTACGAAATCTTCATAGGACGTTTCGATGTCGTTCTTGGCAAAAACACGGGTATCGGAAGTGATTCGTCCGTATTGATCGTATTTGACTTCGCCGGATACCACTTTCACACCTTCGCCAATATAGTTTTTCTTGCCGTTCACCACTTCGTCATATCGCCATTGGTTGTCCGTGTCCGGATGGGCACCTGTCTCAAACATGTAAAACTCCGTATTGGCCCAAGACTTGCCACCAATGCGCCCATCGAAGTTTAATGTCAAGGTGAAGTCTTTGTATTTGAAGACATTTGCCAAACCATATTCCACATTCGGATCGGTGTAACCTACCAATGTGGCGTACTGGCTTCTGGTCATCAAGCCGTTACTGTTGATAATGTAGCTTCCATCGGGGGCTTTGTCATACCCCTTGTAAGTGTAATGGTCCGTGCGGGCTCCCACGTAGGTCCAGAGGTTATCGGCACTGAACTCCTCATCCAGTTTAGCGTAATACCGCTTGCTGGACGATACGTTTAGTGACAAATCCCAAGAAAAATCGCGGGTTTTGATGGCTGTCGCGTCGATCGTCAGTTCCACTCCTTTGCGCACGTACTCTTCATCAATGTTCATTAAGCGCGAACTGAAGCCGGTCGACGATGAAATGGTCTGCTTGATCGTATTGTTGTAAGTGAGCTTATTGAAATAGCTGACGTCCAAACGCAACCGGTTACCCTCCAGGAATGAGGCGTTTGTTCCAATCTCCCAAGTGCGGTTGGTGATCGGTTTGACATGTCCTCGGATAGAATTCGGATAACTGGCCGAGTTCAATCCATCCCAAACATTCTGCTGTATGGTGTAAGCCGTATTCAAATCGTAGATTCCCAAGTCGGTTTTTGAAACAGTCCATGAGCCTCTTAGCTTCCAGAATGGTATCCATTCGGGAAGGTGAAGGATGTTGGACGGGATAACACTAAGACCAATCGACGGGTAGAAGTAGGATTTGTCGGTGCTGGGTAGGGTAGACGACCAGTCATTGCGCCCGGTTGCTTCCAAATAGTAAGTATCCTTGTACCCTAACGTCAATGTTCCGAACATACTGTTTACTTTCTTTTTGGAGGTTTCTGCACTTACAGTCGGACTTTCGACAGAGGCTTTTATCGAATAGAAGCCGGGTATCGACAATCCGTTCTTGGTCGCAGCTTCCAATTCATTGGTCTTTGTGTAATACAATGAACTGCCCAACAATCCGTCAATGCTGAACTCTCTGAATTTTTTGTTGAAGAGAAGGAAGAAATCGTAGTTCATCGTATAGCCGGTCTCCTTTCCTTCTTTGTAATAACCCAGTGCACCGTCTTTCCATCCTCCGCGACCTTTGGAGATGGTTCCGACAGCCGAGCGGCTAACGGAGTTGTCGGCATAGGCAACACCTCCGGCGCGCAATTGCAGTTTTAACCAAGAGAGAATGTCATATTTGAACGACAACGAACCGTTGGTGGTGAAGTTGTTGATTGATTTGATCTTCTCGTAAGCTTCGAAATAGGGATTGTCATACCAATCCGTGTAGGGCCAATTCTGTTTTTCATTCGGAATGAGCCAATAGTCTTTGTAATCGCGCAGATCATATTCCGTACCGGTCCACAATAATATATTGTACATGTAACCCGTTCCGTAACCATATCCTGCCGTATTGGGGGCCGACTCTTGAGTGAAGTTCAAGCTACCTTCCAAACTTGCCTTTTTACCCAATTTCAATTCTCCGCCGATATTGTACCAGAATTTGTTTTTCTTTGTGTTGGGATATTGGTTTTTATCATACAGATAGGATAGCGATGCGCGAATGCTTCCGTTCTCACTATTGGTGGATACGCTTACGGTCGTGTTGCTAATCATGCTGAATTCCAGGAAATTCTTGAAATTGTTTTTCCCTTTTGATGTCAATTCCATCTCACGATACTCCTTCTTGATGGGGTCCCATTGCGTATATACGCGACCAATATCAAGCTTGTCGCCCCAAACATAGTCGACATTATCAAATTTTCCACCCGATCCCGAGCTGTATGAGGTCTGAACTTCTGGAATCTTCAGCTGACCGGCGTTGAACATGTTGCTGGTATTTACCTCAACGGTGAATCCGTTTTTGCCGCCTTTCTTGGTGGTGATCATAATTGCTCCGTTGCCTCCTCTCGAACCATAAAGCGCAGATGCGGTGGCTCCTTTCAGAACGGTGATGTTTTCGATGACATCCTGGTTGAAATCGCTGAATGCTTGGTTGGTTGGTACGCCATCTACCACGATTAATGGATTCTCTCCGCGTAATTTAATGGTAGGAGCCACACCGAATTCGGTAGAATTGTAGACGCGCAAGCCGGAAATTCGACCGCTCAAGCTTGTTGCGATGTTGGTTCCTTTGACTTTTTGAAGTTCATTTCCGTCAAATTTCTGTGTGGCATATCCGAGCGCTTTTTCCGAGCGTGTAATACCCAACGCTGTAACGACGACCTCGTCCAGATTTTGTGAGTCTTCTTCCAGCCGGATGTTGAAGACGGTTTGATTTCCGACGGTGATTGTTTTCGAAACACAGCCGATATAGGAGACGACCAGAGTCGATTTCTCGGGAACGGACAGGTTAAATTGTCCGTTGATGTCGGTCACGGTTCCATTCGTCGATCCTTGCTGTATGATATTCGCCCCGATGATTGGCTCGCCTTTTGTGTCGGTGACAGTACCCGATATGCTTTTGATGGATTGTTGCACTACGGCATTTGACAGGGTTGTCTTGGGCGATAGTATAATGCTTTTGTCCAATACTTTATAGCTGATATCAGTGCCGTTGAAAAGTTGGTCGAGAATACTGAATACATCCTTGTCGGTACTATTGATGGAAACAACGCGATTCGTATTGACTTGCTTGTTGTTGTAGAAAAAATGATATTCGGACTGTTTCTCGATTTCATCTAAAACGGATTGGACTGTTTTGTTGTTGACGTTCAGCGTCAGTGTTGTGTTCTGACTGTAGCTTTCCGAAGCATAGGTCATTCCGATGCACGCTGATAACATGATTGCCGTGATCTTCATACTTAAAGGTGTTTTTTTCAAGACGTTGAATAGGGATTTCTCGGTCCTGAAATGTTGGATGCTAAAATAATTTGCCATAAATTTGTGAGTGATTTTAGAGTTAAAAAAATCAGTTGCTTAGGCTTGTCGCCAAACAAGCCTTTGGTTGTCATTTTTTTCATACGGAGAAATACGCCACTATTTTTCCGTATGTTTTTTATAACCAATTCTTGTTTTATGGAGGTTCGAATGCTTTCATGATTTACTTGATTTTAGGTTTTACATAAGTTGTTTAATAGAGTTCTACAATAGTTTTTTGAGAAAATCTGTCGACTCCCGTTTGGGGGTCAACAAATTTATATTGGATACCGGACGAAAGACGGAAATGCTCCAAGATCAGATGCAGGTGTTGACCATCGAATGATCCGGTAAATGAATTCTCGTATAGCAGATCGTTCTTCACGATAAACTCGACGTTGAACCGCTTGTCCAATATGTTTAGAGCCTCTTCAAATGGCGTGTCCCGGAAAATGACAAGACCATCTTTCCAGGCAGTCATTGTCGGAAGATAGGGCTTGTTCAAACTGATTTTCTTTGTGCCCGTATTGTATGATATTTCGTCGTTGGGTTTCATGAAAAAGTTCTCCTCTTTTTCGTTTTTGCTCTCGAACGATATCCGGACAGAACCCGACACCAATGTCGTGACTACCTTGTTATTCTCTTTGTATGCTTCCATATTGAACTCGGTGCCCAGCACTTCTGCCCTCAAATGAAAAGGAGTATTGACGACAAACCGCCTTGATTTCTCTTTTTGTACGGAAAAATAGGCCTCACCATCCAACTCGATGCTGCGAGTATTCCCCGTAAATCTTTTCGGATACTTGAGACAAGAGTGGGAGTTGAGCCACACCTTGCTGCCGTCAGGAAGGTCGAATGAGGCAACCATTCCGGGATTGGTACGGACTTCGACCATTCCGCCTGTCTCCTCTTTCGTGGCAAAATATAGCGTGCTGGCCAACAACGGAATGACAAGAACGGCGGCTATCCGTTGTGCCCAAGTCCAAAATGAGGGTCGGTTTCCTTTCCGTGAGTGGATTCTCCGCTTCACTTCTGCGAGAGCTTTGCGGCTGTCAATAGATTGGATGGTTTGAAGCGTATCGCTTGCGTAATAGATGTACGCAACATCCCGTGCTATTTTTCGATGCTCATCGGTTTCTTCTATCCATGCCTTCACCTCTTGCTGTTGGACAGCGGATAGCGAACCGGAAAAATAATCCAGCAATGTCTTTTCGTCTACAAGTGGCTGTTGTTTGTTCATGGTATACCCTTTTTATAATAATGACGAATGAAACGGCCAACCTCCTAAATGAAAATTGAAATTTTTACGATGAAAATTGGGAAAGTATAAATGAAACAGATGTTATTTTATGTGAATTGAAAGAAAATTTCTATATTTGCATATACTAGATATGGCAGTTTTTGAAAAATCTAATTTCTATTCATATGTGTTCGAAGGAGATAGATAGGATAAACGACAAAGCTTTGTTTCATCAGATCCAAGACGGGAATATGAAAGCTTTCGAGGTTTTGTTCTTACGCTACTATCCATTGTTGTGCGCCTATGCCAAGCGGTTTGTCGAATTCGAGGATGGAGAGGAAATTGTACAGGACGTAATGGCCTACATATGGGAAAACAGCACCATGCTGGTAGTGGAGTCTTCTGTTAAAAATTATCTTTTCATGGCCGTGAAAAACAGATGTATAACCTTGATCAACCGCAATGAGTTAAAACAACGTGCGATGGATGTCATCTCCCGGCAATTGCAAAACCAGACCATGTACGAGAGTCCCGATTATTATGTGGTAGAAGAGTTGACAAGAAATATCGAAGCAGCCCTGGCAAGATTGCCGGAAAGCTATCGTGAAGCCTTCGAGATGCATAGATTTCACGGGCGAACTTATGCGGAAATAGCAGAACTGCTGCATGTCTCTCCCAAGACGGTCGATTACCGAATCAGACAAGCATTGAAGCTGTTGCGCATTGAATTGAAAGATTATCTCCCGCTATTGACACTCCTGCTTCGAATCGTGTGAATGTTTGTTTCGACTCCGTATCTCTTCTCTTTGATAAGAAACAAACAGGATAATCACATTATTTCCAAAAAATCTTTCCATATATGCGCGGAATGCCATATATTTGAAGAATCTAATCTAAAAAACTAAAAAGAATATGACGACA
>CAVJQR010000003.1:0-6748 GCA_963651605.1 Agathobaculum sp. | reverse complement strand
CATTAATTGTAATTGCGGTCGTTGTGGTGCTCGGTTTGTGGGCAGTTTCCATATACAACCGCTTGGTGAAACTGAGAAATAACCGAGAGAATGCTTTTGCCGATATCGATGTGCAACTCAAGCAACGCCATGATTTGATCCCACAGTTGGTATCTACGGTGAAAGGCTACGCAGCTCATGAAAAAGAGACCTTGGACCGTGTGATTTCGGCTCGCAACGGAGCCATCTCTGCTCAAACGATTGACGACAAGATCAAGGCAGAAAATGCGCTGTCTTCGGCATTGGCAGGCTTGAAGGTGACGGTCGAAGCTTATCCGGACTTGAAAGCCAACCAGAATTTTATGCAGCTCCAGGAAGAGATTGCCGACTTGGAAAACAAATTGGCCTCAGTACGCCGCTATTTCAACTCCGCAACCCGCGAATTGAACAACGCTGTCGAGACCTTCCCTTCGAATCTTGTTGCCGGTATCTTCGGCTTCAAGAAAGAGATCATGTTCGATTTGGGCGAACAACGTGCCACCCTTGAAGAAGCTCCTAAAATCAGTTTTTGATAAATGGAATATGTAGGAATACAAACCCAGCAGAGCAGAAACAATTTCCGATCGGTATTGCTGCTCTGTATGTTCCCTTGTTTGGTCGTTGCGCTGACCTATCTTTTCTGCTATCTTCTCAACTATGCTGCCGGAAGCGGTAGCATGTATGAAGAATATGCGGTGAGTGCGACCGACCAAACGAACGAGATGTTCGTGCAAGTTGTCCCATACGTGATCGGAGGCGTGCTCATATGGTTCCTGATTGCCTACTTTGCCAATACAAGTATCATTGCATCTGCCACGGGAGCCGTCCCATTGCAGCGCAAAGACAACAAGAGGGTGTACAATTTGGTCGAGAACCTTTGCATGAGTCAAGGTATGAAGATGCCGAAGATCAACGTCATCAATGACGACTCGCTCAATGCCTTTGCCAGTGGAATCAACGAAAGTACGTACACGGTGACGCTGACAACCGGCATCATGAACAAGCTGAACGACGAAGAGCTCGAGGGTGTGATCGGCCATGAACTGACTCACATCCGCAACCATGACGTGCGGTTGCTGATCGTGTCGATTGTCTTTGTCGGAATCTTCTCGATGATTGCGCAGGTCTGTATGCGGGCAGCCTATCACGCTTCGTTCACCTCCTCGAACCGACGCAACGAGAAAGGTAACGGAAGTATGGTTCTTATCATGATTTTGGCGATGGTCGTGGCTGCAATCGGTTACTTCTTTGCATTGCTGATGCGCTTTGCCATCTCCCGAAATCGCGAATATATGGCCGATGCGGGTTCGGCAGAGATGACCAAGAATCCGCTTGCTTTGGCCAGTGCCTTGCGGAAGATATCGGCCGATCCTGATGTGGAATCAGTCAAGCGATCGGATGTCGCCCAATTGTTTATCGAGTCTCCGCGAGCGTCTACGGGGCTCTTCAGTGGGTTGAATGGTTTGTTTGCCACCCATCCACCCATCCAAAAAAGAATCGAAATCTTAGAGCAGTTTTAATTTTTATTTATACCATGAGATGCCTTTTTTCTTTAGTGCTTTTTTTTTGTTGGACAATTTTTTTTGCAGAAGCAGACAATGCTCATACGCGGGTCAAGGGGCATTTGGTGGATGCTACCACCCATAAGCCCATTGACTTTGCCGATTTGTTTTTAATCAAGGAGGGAGAGTCCACTCCCGCTTATCAGACTTTCCCCGATCCATCCGGAAATTTTGCCTTTCCCAAGGTGAAAGAGGGTACCTATTCTTTCATGGCCCGTTTGGTGGGTTACGATATTGTCACCCGCACTTCGGTAGTGGTGAAGGATAATTCCCCCGCTGATCTTGGCGAAGTCTCCATGCAACCGCTCGAAACGGGCTTGGCTGAAGTGGAGGTGGTGGCCGAGAAACGGCAGCTGGTCTACAAGTTAGACAAAAAAGTGGTCGATGCTTCTTCCAATCTGTTGGGAAGCGGTGGCTCAGCGGTCGACATTTTGGAGAACACCCCCTCGATCCGAGTCGACGCAGAGGGCGAGGTTACCTTCCGTGGCAGCTCCGGTTTTCTTGTCTATGTGGATGGAAAACCGAGTATCTTCTCCGGGACACAAGCGCTGGAGCAGATCCCGGCCGGACATATTGAGAACATCGAGATCATCACCACCCCATCGGCCAAACACGATACGGAGGGCGATGTGGGTATTATCAATATCATTACCAAGAAACATTCGCTGAAAGGGTTGAGCGGTATGGTCAATCTCTCCGGAAGTACATGGCTGGCCCGAAACATAGACTTCCTGTTGACGCAGCAAAACAACCGCTCGCGCTGGTATGTCGGTGGGCAATGGAGCGACCGTTTGCGCAAGAGTGATTTCGATCAGGAGAAGACAACAGTCGTGTTGGGTCAGACAACTACCTCGCATTCGGTGGGTCCCCGTACAGGTAATTCTTACAAATATACGTTGAAAGGCGGGTGGAGTTTGGAACTCCCATCCACAACTTTCAAGATAGACCTCGAAGGAGGATATGGCGGAAACAAGCGGAAAGGAAAGATGGCGTATAGCGAAATCCGAACAACCGCCGAGGGCAGTTCCGGTTTGGAGTACTACCGCAGTATCGACGATTACGACAACGACGAGAACATCGGCTTGGGAAGTTTTCAGATCGACCATAAGTTCAACGACAAAGGTCATCGGATTTCGGCTTCCGGCTACTATAAATATGGTGGCAATGCCTTGGAATATTTCTTCAACGACTTGAACGATTTGGAGGGAAACCGCCAGCAAGGTCACCGTGCTTACGAGGCAGAGCACCGCGAAACATTGCGGGCCAACTTGGATTATACGCTCCCTTTCAATAAGGTGGGCAAGCTGGAAGCCGGCTACCAATACTACTCTTATCTCGAAGATGGCAACTACAGTATGGAATGGTGGAATCCGGAGATCCAAAACTTCTATTGGAGAGACGATATTTACAATACATTTTACTTTCAGGAAGGGGTCAATTCGATCTATACGATCCTCTCCGGGTCGTGGAAAGGATTCGAGGCGCAAGCCGGTGTGCGCGGAGAACATACCCACACGGTGCTGCGCAGCTCCATTGAAGGGGCCGATCGCACGAAGAACCGATTCGAGTTCTTTCCGTCTGTCCACGCGGGGTATAACTTCCCGTCCGAACATCGTCTGTTGTTCTCCTTCTCCCGGCGAACGACACGCCCGCAACTTTACTATATGGAGCCCTATATCACCTACCGCGATTTCTATACGGCCGAGAAGGGTAACCCCGATATCCGCCCGGAGTATATCAACTCGTTCGAGATGAACTACCGGAAGGCTTTCGGCGAGAATAGTGTATCTGCCACCTTGTTTCACCGTTCCCGCAAGGACAAGATCGAGCGACTTCGCATTCCGTATCAGGCCGGTGTGACGTTGGACTCTATGGCGAATGTCGGACATGATTACTCGACAGGCTTGGAAATGAGTCTTACATTGCATCCGACCCGGTGGTGGAACACGACCGTCAACGGCAATGTCTATCATTATAAGGTGAAGAACGAGCTGGCAGCCGGCGGCACTACTCAATCAAGTACCAATTATGATGTGCTGTGGAACAACTTGTTTGTGTTGGGAAAATACACCCGTTTGCAGTTGGATGGCAGTTTCGTGGGGCCGTCGGTCACGACCCAGGGCCGGACCTCCTCCTACTGGTATGCCAACTTGGCCGTTCGTCAGCAGTTCATGAACCGCAAGTTGACGGCATCGTTAGCTTTCAAGGATATATTCCGCTCGGCTTGTTACATCAGTGATATCCAGACCTCCCTTTTGCGCTCCTATACCAAGATCAAGCCGAAGTACCCACAGATTCTGCTGACGTTGAGCTATACGTTCAACAGCTTCAAGGGCAAGGCTTCGTCGGAGAAAGAAGATCGGTCGGAGATGTTTGAAGGTATCAAACATTGATGGGAGAGAGCCTTGAAAAATCATGCCGATGAAAAATAAAAAAGGTGCCGATGATTTTCTGAATTGTTCGGCACCTTTTTTGTGAAAGCTCCCCACCATTTTCGTGACGGGGAGGGATAATGTCTGTATTAACCTTTCTTGTCATCCCCCGACTTTGTCCCGTCGCATCTCGATCCATGCTTTTTTTGTCAGCGGAATGGCAACGATGGCGGAGAAGAGGTCGGCAATGGCTTGCGAAATCTCCACACCGAAGAGGCCCAACCATTGCGGCAACAGCAAGATCAGCGGAATGAAGAAGAGCCCCTGTCGCGAGGAGGCCATCAGTGTGGCCTGTACCGGCTTGCGGATGGTTTGCAGCATCATGTTGCACAATACGATCCATGCGTTCAAAGGTAGCGATATCAGCTGCCATCGGAGGGCGGCTGTTCCCACCTCGATCACGACGGGGTCGCCTTTTCGGAAGAGGGAGATCAGCTCGGGGCTCTTCCAAAAACCGACAATTGCGCAGAGGGTCAGGAAGACAGTACCGATGCGGACACAAAACCAAAAGGCAGCTTTCACTCGCGAGTAGATGCCCGCCCCGTAGTTGAATCCGCACACCGGCTGGAATCCTTGTCCGAAGCCGATCACGAAAGCGTTGATGAAGATCGTGATTCGCGTGACGATGGACATGCCGGCAATGGCAGCATCGCCATAGGCACCGGCGGCCACATTCAGACAAATGGTTGACACACTGCCCAATCCTTGACGGCCCAACGACGGGGTGCCTCCCTTGATGATCTCGCTGACGAAGGCCCGTGTCGGCGTGAAGTTCCTCCAACGGATACGGATGTTGGATCCTTTGCCGTCCATATAGAGCAACACGAAGAAACTGCATATTTGGCTGAAAGCGGTGGCTATGGCAGCTCCGCGGATGCCCCACCCGAAGGTGAAGATAAGGAGCGGGTCGAGAGCGATGTTGATCACCGCACCGATGATGATACCCACCATGGCATAGACGGCATTCCCTTGGAAGCGCATCTGATTGTTCAATACCAACGAAGCGGTCATGAACGGAGTCCCTATCAGAATGATGCCCAAATAGTGGCGCGTATAGGGAAGGATGGTAGGAGTAGACCCTAACAGTTTGGCCAAAGGCGTGAGGAAGATCCAGCCGACAATCATAAGAAATACCCCGGCGAAGAAAGCCAAAAAGAAACCGTTGGCCGCCATCTTCTCGGCGTTTTCTGTGTCGCGAGCCCCCAATTTTCGGGAGATGTAATTGCCCGATCCATGTCCGAAAAAGAAACCGATTGCCTGGATGACGGTCATGATCGAGAAGACAATCCCCACGGCCGCCGTTGCTTGTGTGTTGATCTTGCCCACGAAATAGGTATCGGCTATGTTGTAAAAGGCGGTGACCAGCATACTGATGATTGTCGGGATGGCCAATGAACCCACCAACCGAGGGATGGGGGCGGTGGTCATATAGGTGAATTTATCTTTCATTTTTCCCTTTTTGGCGGCAAAATTAGAGCGTTTGAAAAGAATATGGCACCCTGTTCTATTAAAAAATCTTGTCATTCAGCAATTTTAAACTCTTGTTTGATTTTTATAGAAAGATGGGATAAACAGAGGGGTTTTCAGCATTTCTCGACCACTAAAAACTTGTTAAGTTATCGGAATTTGATATAAGACAAGCAGTTATATAACGAAAAGTTGTATCTTTGCCCCCGAATTGAAGCGGACGAATAAGGTTGGCTTTAGCGAAAGCAGCCCTCGTCCGTTCCTGAGAATCAGGAGCCGACCGCCGTTTTTAGGGATAAAAAGGGTGAGCGATGAGGGGGAATATTCTTCTTCGAGCGCGTCGGTTATGTTGAACATTAAATATAGTTGAATGAAGCTAAAAGCTTATTTTCTCATGGCATCGGCCCTGTTGGTTATGACGGGTGCGGATACCAAAGAAGCGAAGCCGGTAGAAGGTGTGAACCCCGGCGACTTTGCTCCGAGAATTGAACTGACCGGAAACGAATCTATCCGTTTCAAGCGTCCCGACGGCTGTTATACGCTGGTGAATTTTTGGGCTGCCTACGATGCAGCCTCGCGAGCACAAAACGTGCGGTTGTGGAACAAGGTCGAGAAAATGAGAGACTCTTCGGTAAAAGTGTCCATGTATTCGATTTCGTTCGACGAACGGAAATCGGTGTTTGAAGAGACAGTAAAAATGGATAAACTGGACGGAACCACACAGTTACGCGAAGAGAAGGGTACGCAGTCGGACCTGTTCAAGAAATACAAACTCCAAAAAGGGTTGCGTAACTTCTTGATCAATGGCGATGGAGTGATCGTGGCAACCAACGTAACTCCCGAGAAACTGACTGAATTGGAGAAGCAGATTTAATTGAATTCATTTATGCGAAGAGGGTGTTTCGGCAACGAGACACCCTCTTTTGCTATAAAAACAAAAAAGGGGTCGTTGTTTTGGTCGTTCGCCTATTGCAAGGTCAAGAAATAATGCCGAATATTGTAGAAAAATTAAACCGATACTATCATGCAGAAACAGCTTTGCTTTTCGTTGATAGCCTCCCTAAGTAGGGCCGCTATTGCCTCGGTTTCTGCCCAAGGCCACGCCGACCTCTACGATTGGGCCCGGCGGATCTTCAAGTGATCGCCCCCTGTTTTGGAAAAGAAATAGAAGTGTTTGAAAAAAGTTTCTCGGCACAAAACTGCAGTTTTCCCCCGAATGAACTGCAGTTTACTCCCGAGAAAACTTTTTGATGCTCAGCAATGATCGGG
>CAVJQR010000002.1:24595-48443 GCA_963651605.1 Agathobaculum sp. | reverse complement strand
CTGCTGAGGAAACTGCAGTTTGTTCGGGAGCAAACTACAGTGTGGTGCCGAACAAACTCTGACTTCTTGCCGTGATAAAGAGGGTAAATTGAAGAGAAACCGATAAAAACATGGAACCCTCCGGAACAAAACCGGCCTGTTTCGGAGGGTTACTTCTAAATCTCCACCTGCAGATTGTCGTACGCCATATGGACGAGGGGCGGCAGGATCTTCTCCAGCTCGGCGTGGAGTCCTATCTTGTGTGAGGCATGAATCAGGTAAGCTTCCTTCGGTTGGATGCGTCCGATATAGGCAAGGGCCTCGTCCAGGCCGGCATGGGTAGGGTGGCGGCTGTCCAGTCGGAGGGCATTGATCACCAACAGTTCCACACCTTGCAGCTTTGCCAATTCCTCGTCGGGGAGCGTCTTTGCATCCGTCAGATATGCCATTCGCCCGATACGATAACCGAGAATCGGCAGCTTGCCGTGCATTACGCGGATGGGTTGTATCATTTCGCCGTTCACTTTCAGCGGCTCCAGCGTCAGATCGTGGAGATTGATATTGGGCACACCGGGATACTTATGATCGGTGAACACATAGGGCAACCGAGTCTTGATGGCATAGGCCACGTTCTGTTCGGCGTAAACATTCACTTCTCCATAGCGGCAAAACGGACGGAGATCGTCCAATCCGCCTACATGGTCGTAGTGTTCGTGCGTAATGAGGACGGCATCGAGCCGGTAGATGCGGTTACGGATCACTTGCCAACGGAAGTCGGGCCCGCAATCAATCAGAATGCGAGTGCCGGCATCGGTCGTAATGAAAGCCGAACAACGCAGACGCCGGTCGCGTTTGTCCGTGCTCGTACAGACAGGACACTGGCAACCGATCTCGGGCACGCCGGTCGATGTCCCGGTTCCTAAAAAGATAATTTTCATCAGGCTATATATTTTACTTCGGGCATCAGCTCAATGCCAAATCGTTCTTGTACGGCGGCGCGGATGCTTTCAGCCACCAGCGCTATCTCATCGCCGGTTGCTCCGCCAAAGTTGACCAGCACCAGGGCTTGTTTTTCGTAGACTCCGACCTCGCCGTGACGCTTTCCCTTGAAACCACACTGCTCTATGAGCCATCCGGCAGGCACCTTGACCTTACCCTCTTCGGCAGGGTAGGAAGGAATCGTGGGGTATTGCGACCGGATCTGTGTGAAATGCTCCCGACTGATGATCGGATTCATGAAGAAGCTGCCGGCATTGCCTAACTCGTCAGGGTCGGGAAGCTTCTCCCGACGGATGGCGATAACGGTCTCCCGTATGGCATCCAATGTCAACTCTTTCCCTTCCAGCTTCTCTCTCAAAGCTCCGTAGTTGAGCTGAAACGTGGGGCGTTTCGACAAGCGGAGGGTGACATAAGTGACAATATATGGGTCTTGTTCTGCCTCTTTGAAGCGGCTGTGGCGGTAGCTGTAGCCACATTCGGCAGCCGAGAAAGTGGCCTTTTCGAAAGTGAGTTGGTTCCATGCCTCGACCGATTCGATCACATCTTTGATCTCAACGCCGTAAGCTCCAATATTCTGCACGGCGGCTGCACCAATCTCGCCGGGGATAAGGGATAGGTTTTCGATGCCACTCCATCCGTTTTTTACGGCAAAAGCCACGACGTCATCCCATACTTCGGCAGCGCCCACCCGAAGAAGAACAGTGTCCGTGTCTTCATGGACGATTTCCATACCGCGGATAGCAGAGTGGAGTACGATTCCATTATAGTCGTTGATAAAGAGTAGGTTGCTGCCTTTTCCGATGTGAATGGAGAGACATTCTTGAAAATATTCGTCGTGAATGATTTTTTGCAAGTCATCTTCGCTGTCATATTCCATAAACCACCGTGTCTTGGCCGGCAGATGGAAGGTGTTGTATTTCTCCAAAGAGTAGTTTTGTTCAATTCTCATGTGAAGCATTTATTCAGTTTACGATACGACAAAAATACAATTCTTTGGGGAATAATCATTACCTTTGTCGAAGAAGTTATTTAGAGAATAATCGAATGAAGCCTTTTTTGTATCAGATAGCAGATCGTTTTTATCAGGAATATGGCAGCGGCATCAGTCGGCTGGCTTTCGTGTTTCCGAACCGAAGAGCAGGGCTCTTCTTCCAAAAGTATTTGTCGGAGATAGCCGGACGCCCGCTTTTTTCGCCCAAGATCATGACCATCAATGACCTGTTTGTACAACTGAGCGGGAAACAGCAGGCTGACCGCATCTCGATGTTGTTCAAACTGTTCGATATTTATAAGCAGGTGAGCGGGTCGCATGAATCGTTTGATGAGTTTCTTTATTGGGGCGAGATGTTGTTGAATGATTTCAATGATATCGACACCTATATGGCAAATGCCGAGAAGCTCTTCCGAAACTTGAGCGATCTGAAGCAGTTGGACGATGGCTATGATTTTTTGGATGAAGCACAAATAGAGGCAATCCGTTCGTTTTGGGGCACTTTTTCGCCTAAATCGGACCCGACCAAGGCGAATTTTCTGAAACTGTGGGAGGTATTGTGGCCTCTCTACAAGGGTTTGCGCGAAGCACTCGCTAATGAAGGAAGCGGATATGGTGGCATGATTTTCCGCGATGTAGTGGAGCGTTTGGAGAGTGGTGAGCTGAACATGGATTTTCCATACGATCAGATTGTTTTCGTCGGGTTGAATGCACTCTCCATTTCAGAGAAGAGACTGCTCGATATTCTTCAGCGCGAGGGAATAGCTGACTTCTATTGGGACTACGATTCGCCCTATGTTCGCGATCCGCACAACAAAGCTTCTTTCTTCGTACAATATAATATTGCTCACTATCCTTCGAAACTACCGCTTCCGCCCCAAGAAAAAGTGGAGCAAACGATCAAGGTCGTGGGCATTCCTTCTGCTATCGGTGAAGCGAAACAGGTCTACCACCTGTTGAAAACATATGCCGATGCCGAGCCGATGACTCCTGATTCGGCCTTGCGTACGGCCGTTGTTTTGCCTGACGAGACACTGCTGATTCCGGTATTGGATTCGATCCCCCAAGAGATTGCTCCGATAAATGTCACAATGGGTTATCCCTTGGCCGGCACACCGGTCGCCTCGCTGATGGATTATATTCTTCGTCTGCATAAGAACATGCGCTATGCCAATGGTAAGCCTTATTACTATCACCGCGATGTGTTGCCGATACTCCGACACCAATATATTGCGGCAACTTGCCCCGAAGAGGTGAGCTCACTTGAAAATGATATCGTTTCCCACAACCGTATCTTCATTGCTGCCGAAGAGTTGTGCAAAGGCCCGTTCTTCACCACGCTCTTTCATCCCGTCGAAAGTATTGCCGAGATGTCCGACTATCTGCTTCATCTCTTGGAACTGTTGAGCAATCAGCTGATGCACCCGGCTGAAGACGGAGCGGAGCAGCCGGCAGCCGAGGAGGAAATTCTTCCGAAGAGGCAGACATTGGTGGACATTGAACAGGAATTTGTCTTCCACTATTATGCAACAGTCAACCGTATGAAGGAGATCATGCAGGGGGCAAATGTCGAAATGCAACTCGATACTTACTTCCGGTTGCTGAAGCGGATGACGGATCTGATCACCATCCCATTCGAGGGTGAACCGTTGTCGGGGCTTCAGGTGATGGGAGTGTTGGAGACACGAGCCTTGGATTTTGACCGTCTGATTGTCCTCTCGATGAATGAGCAGATCTTTCCTGTGAAGAAAGCTGCCAACTCTTTTATCCCTTATAACTTGCGGCGAGGCTTCGGTTTGCCTACCTACGAGCATCAGGACAGTGTCTGGGCCTATCACTTTTATCGACTGATTCATCGTGCGAAGGAGATCACACTGTTGTATGATACGCGTAATTCACCCCTACAGAGCGGTGAAGTGAGTCGTTTCGTGCACCAATTGCGCTACCATTATCGAGTGCCGTTGGTCGACCAGCTGGTGGTGTATAATGTCGCTTCGTCGAAACCCTCTCCGATAATTGTCGCCAAAGATGAGGCCATCCTCGCAAAATTGAACCAATTCATGGAGGGGGGCAACCGCTATCTGTCGGCCAGTTCCATCAACGACTATGCTGCTTGTCCGCTGAAGTTCTATTACTCGACTGTTGAAAATATCAGGGAAGAGGATGAAGTTTCCGAATCGATCGAGAGCAATACATTGGGTAGTATCATCCATCGGGTGATGGAAGTGTTGTACACTCCCTTCAAAGGAAAGATGATAACTGCCGATTTACTGCGGAAGATTCAGAAAGACAACAGATTGCTGACGGATACCATCGAAAGGGCTTTCGCGCAAATCTATTTCAAAACGGCAGAGGTTCGCCCGCTTGAAGGGGTAAACTTCTTGACAGGAGAGTTGGTACGCAAATATATCATACGGATATTGGAAAAGGATTGCGAATATACACCGTTCAACTTTGTGGATGCTGAAAAGGAATTTCGCGTGGCATTCTCCTTGTCCGACAAGCGAAAGGTACAGATAAAAGGAATCATTGACCGTATAGATGAGAAGGATCAGGCACTGCGCATCGTGGATTATAAATCGGGCGATGGCGTGACCTCTTTCCAGACATTGGAGTCGCTTTTTGAAAAAGAGAAGAACAAATTGAAAGCCATCCGGCAGATTTTCTTATATGCTTGGGCTTATAAGGAGAAAAACCCAAATGATAAAAAGCCCATTCAGATGGCACTTTACTTCTTGCGGAAAAGCTACACAAAGTTTGAACCTGAGATAGGTATAAGTAAAGCGAAGGGAAGCAAAAAGGAAAAAATCGAGGATTTTCAAGAGTACCGAGAGCCGTTCGAAAACCTGTTGCGGGTATGGATGGATGAAATATTTGATGCGAATGTTCCGTTTGTGCAAAGCCAAACAGACGAGTCGTGCGAGTATTGTAGATTCGTTTCTCTATGTGGAAGAAAAAAAAATTAGAAACCTCCTTTCAATAACAAGGTAAGAAACTGTAAAAAACAGGAGATGATTTTCTCCAAAATGGGGCATGTTTGGATGAAAAACAGGGCATGTTTTTTCACTATCTTCCCCTCTTTTTTTCTTTTAAAAGAGATTTGTCTAACAATTTAGAACACAGCTCCAAGCGAAAAACTCAACACATTGTTGCGGCGCTCTAACATAAGGGTGCCGCTTTCGCTCGTTGTCGGATCAAGATAGGTGAAATCCGAGCGGGTGTTGTGCAGTCCAAACTCATAGGAGAAATCCAAAAAGAGCCGGCCGATTGTCATGTTGATGGCAGAAACAAAGTGAAGGGAATAGGGCGAGTTGTCCTTCTCATGGGTGATTTGCAAGGAGGAGCCCGTACAATGGTAGTTTGTCTTATAGCGGTAGATGCCCTTGGCTCCGAACTTCAGACTCAATCCATAAGGATCTTCCTTGACCAATTGATAGCCGATCAGGATGGGAACCTCGACCGATTGACTCTCCAGTTGGAGATTGTATACTTGTAAATTCTCATCGTATATGGCATTGTTGGAAGATATTTCTTCTCTCGGGGTGCCGGTGAACTCAATCTCTGCCTCTTTGTGATACCAGCTTACACTCGGTTGAAGCGTAAAACGGTTGATGTTGACGGAGAATGTCATGGCTGCCAGATAGCCAACCTTGTAGTGAATCTCGGTATTGGTCAGATTGACACCATCCATCTGAAGGCGGTGGATAATGGGCATCGTAGAGTTGAAGCCCACTCGAAAACTGACATCGAACGGCTTGTCGTGGTGCTGCATGATCGTCTGTGCTGAAAGAGAGAGCACACTCAGCAGAAGTATCCCGATGATTCCAATCCGGCGTCTCATGGCATTTTATCCCTTTTTCTTTTGAACGGACCAACCGAATTTCCCCACCAATTCACCTAATCCATAGTATTTCCCATGTGCATAAGCCAGTAAATCAGCTTTTCCCATGTCGAATGCTCCCGTCTTAGGATCCAAATATTTGTCGTCTGCCTGCACATTCAACACCTCGGCAATGAACATGTCGTGGCTCCCTAATGCCAATACCTCTTTCACACGGCACTCGATACAGAGCGGCGACTCCTCAATAGTTGGGGCTTGCACCGTCTCGGCCTTGCCTGGAGTGAGGTGCATCTCTTCGAATTTATGGTGATCTTTGCCGGAATTGACGCCACACCAGTCGGTTGCATATGCTAACTCTTTTGTTGTCAAGTTGATGACAAACTCCATGTTTTTCTTCAAAATCGGGTAAGAGTGGCGTTCAGGGCGAACAGAAATATAGCACATAGCCGGGTTGGTACAGATCGTTCCGACCCATGCGACAGTAATGATATTGTATTCTTCCGGGCAACTTCCGCAACTGACCATAACAGCCGGCAGAGGATAGATCATCGTGCCCGGCTTCCAAGAGTGCTTCATGTCGTGTTTCGGTTTATGGAAAGCAAGAGCCTACACTCCGACAATTGGGCAATAGGCTCTTGCTTTCGGGTTATTTAATGATGATATCGTCTTTGTTGATCTTGCGTTCGCAGTAGTGACACTTGATGGTTCCGTGGATTTTGTCGATCACTTCGAAGCGAGTCAGCATAGGCTCGTTGTTGGTAATACACTTCGGATTGTTGCATTTTACCAGTCCGATCAGCAGATTGGGCAGGTCAACACGTTTCTTTTCCACCACCTCGTAGTTGCGGATGATGTTCAAGATGACATTGGGTGCTACCAATGCAATGCGGCTGATCTCATCGTCGTCAAAAAATTTGTCGGAGATTTTGATCATGCCTTTGCGTCCACATTTGCTGCTGGGCAGGTTGTTGGCAATCGTGATCGTATGGTTCAGTTGATCCAATCCCAACAAAGAAGCTACCTTGAACAGTTGGGTTGGGGGAATATGGTCGATGACCGTACCGTTTTCAATAGCGGCAACTTGCAACTCTTTATTGTTTTTTAAAGCAGACATAGCGAAAATTTTAATCGATTGAAATACCTAATACATCACAAATAATGGCTTGACGAGCGAACAATCCGTTGCGGGCTTGCTGAATGTAGTAGGCCTTTGGGTTGTCATCCACATCGTATGCAATCTCATTCACGCGAGGCAGCGGGTGCAGGATGCGAAGGTTGTCGCGCGAATGTTCCAACATTGAGTTCTTCAGAATATACACGTTCTTCACCCGTTCGTACTCTTCCAGATCGGTGAAGCGTTCACGTTGAACACGGGTCATGTACAAGATATCGGTCTTGTTGATGATCTCTTCGGTAAAGTCGGTATGTTCTTCGTATTTGATGCCGTGCTGGTCGCAGAAGTTCTTCTGCTCGTCGGGCATTTTCAATTCGTTCGGTGCCACAAAATGGAAAGTAGGGTTGAAGTGAGACATGCCGACGATCAGCGAGTGAACGGTTCTTCCATACTTCAAATCGCCTACCATGGTGATGGTCAAGTTGTCCAAATGTCCTTGTGTCTTGCGGATGGAATACAAATCCAACATGGTTTGCGACGGGTGCTGGTTGGCTCCGTCACCGGCATTGATGATAGGTATATTCGTTACTTCCGAAGCATAGCGGGCTGCTCCCTCCAGGTGATGGCGCATGATGATCAGGTCGACATAGTTGCTGACCATCAGGATGGTGTCTTTCAATGTCTCACCTTTCGATGAACTGGTCGTGGATGCATCCTGAAAACCAATCACTCGTCCCCCCAAACGGTTGACTGCTGTCTCGAAACTTAAGCGGGTACGCGTAGAAGGTTCGAAGAAGAGCGTTGCAGCCACTTTGCCGTCCAACAGATGGCGGTTCGGATTCTCTTCAAACTTTTTTGCATTGTCCAAAATGCGAAGAATGTCCTCTTTGGAACATTGATCGATTGAAACTAAACTTTTACTTTTCATATTTGTGAGTATATTCGATCTTTGTATTGCGAAATTACACAAACATTTCTGATTTTACACTTTTTCGAACAGGAAAAATCAGTATGTCTGCACTATTTTAGTCGAGCTGTTCGATCTCTTTCAGCCACATGGCCGAAACGGCATCACTTGGCATTCGCCAGTCTCCACGCGGAGAGAGGCTGATACTTCCCACCTTCGGGCCGTCGGGCAGGCAACTGCGCTTGAATTGTTGCTGGAAGAAACGGCGGAAGAAGGTGTAGAGCCATTTGCGGATCACCTCTTTGCTGTAGGTCTCGTCGAACGCTATCTGTGCCAAGTAATAGATCTTCGACGGGGCAGCTCCGAAGCGGACAAAGTGGTAGAGGAAGAAGTCGTGGAGTTCATACGGCCCAACCAAGTCTTCTGTCTTCTGCTTGATATTCCCTTGTTCGTCGGCCGGGATCAGCTCCGGGCTGATGGGGGTGTCGATAATATCCAACAACGTGGCGCGCGACTCGGCATCTACCCGGTTGTTGGCAACCCATTCTACCATATATTTTACCAATGTTTTCGGAATACTGCTGTTTACTCCATACATTGACATGTGGTCGCCGTTGTAGGTGGCCCAGCCCAATGCCAACTCGGATAGGTCACCTGTCCCGATGACCATGCCGTTTCTCTTGTTGGCGATATCCATCAGTAACTGCGTTCGCTCGCGGGCTTGCGAATTTTCGTAGGTTACGTCGTGGTTCGTGGCATCATGTTCAATATCTTTGAAGTGCTGAATACAGGCATCCTTGATGGATATCTCTTGCAGGGTAGCTCCCAACGAGCGGACCAGATTGACGGCATTGTTGTAGGTGCGCCCTGTCGTGCCGAAGCCGGGCATAGTAATACCCAAGATACGGTTGCGGGGTATCTTCAGCAAGTCGAATGTCATGACGGTAACCAATAGTGCCAGGGTTGAATCCAAACCTCCGGAGATGCCGATGACGGCCGTCTGGGCATGTGTGTGGGCCAGTCGCTTGGCTAACCCGCCCATCTGTATTTGGAAAATCTCCTCACATCGCTCATCCAACGCTTTTCCTTGTGGCGTGAAGGGGTGAGGATTGACGGGGCGTGTCAGTGAATTGGACGATTTCTTCGTATATTGCGGCAAGCGGAAATCCAAACAATAGCCGCGTTCCGAGTCGTCTCTGTCCATGGCTGAAGCAAAATTGGTGGATATCAGGCGGTCGTGGCGCAGGTATTCGACGTCGATCTCCGAGATGAGTAGCTGCTCGTCCAGCGAGAACCGCTCCGACTCTGCCAAGAGAGCTCCATTTTCAGCGATCAATGAACTGCCGGAAAATACAAGGTCGGTGGTCGATTCGCCGAAACCGCACGAAGCATAGACGTAACCGCAAATGCAACGGGCCGACTGTTGTGCTACCAATTGCTTGCGGTAAGCGTGTTTTCCGATCAGCTCGTTGCTGGCCGACAAGTTGAAGATGATGTCGGCACCCAGCATGGCAAGCTCGGAACTGGGCGGTACGGGCATCCATAAATCTTCGCATATCTCCACACCAACCGTACACCCCTCGGTACAAAACAGGATGCGTTTTTGCATCGGGTAGGAGACTTCGCCGATTTGGATCAAATCGTCCTGCAGATCGTTGGCAGAGGTGAACCAGCGCTTCTCTTGAAACTCTTTGTAGTTGGGAAGGTAGGTCTTGGGTACTACCCCGATGATTTCACCCTGTTGGATGGCCACTGCGGCATTGATCAGTCGGTTGTTGGAGCGAAGCGGCACTCCGACGAACGCCATAAGCGGGAGGTCGGCCGTGTTTTCTACCAACAGGCGAAGTGCATTCTCCGCGTTCCGCAGCAACACCTCTTGCGAGAAGAGATCCAAGCAAGTGTAGGCTGTGATGGACAATTCGGGAAAAGCTATGATCTGTACGCCTCGGTCAGCTGCACGGCGCATCAATTTTTCTATCTGGCTGATGTTGTAACTGCAGTCGCCCACCTGAACATGTGGGGTAGCGGCAGCCACTTTTACAAATCCGTAGTTCATATTGTTTGTGTTGAATGTGCCACAAAGATAGTTAAATCTGCTGAATGCTGTAGCCGCTTTAAAGAGAAATAGAGTATATTTGCTTTTGATTTCAGAAGAGAAGTACTATACATTTAATTTTAATATGGAAAACAAAGAGGTATTGATGTATCCAAAAGAGCGTGTCCGGACGGCCGTGCTCTCTTTTTTTATTGCTCAGGGCCTTTGCTTCGCCAGTTGGGCCAGCCGCATTCCCGATGTGAAGGAGATGTTTGCGGTATATGATGTTTTTTATTGGGGCCTTGTTCTGTTTCTCATACCGATCGGCAAGTTTGTGGCCATTCCGTTGGCGGGTTATTTGGTATCTCGTTTGGGTAGCCATATTATGGTGCAGGTGAGTGTGTTGGGTTATGCCTTGTCTCTCTTTTCCATTGGTGCTGTCTCTTCCATCTATTTGCTGGGTGTCTGCCTTTTCAGCTTCGGTGTGTTTTGGAATTTATGCGATATATCACTCAATACGCAAGCGATCGTCATCGAACGAATATATGGAAAAACGATTATAGCTTCGTTTCATGGCGGATGGAGTGTGGGGGCTTGCATCGGAGCGGTCGTCGGCTTTTTGATGATCATCGGCGGCATCACTCCATTCCAACACTTCGTTTTGGCGGCAGCCGCCATTGTTTGCATCGTGTTGTCAGGCCGCAAATATTTGCAAGCCGACCGTGAACGTCAATTTGAAGAGGTGAAAGAGAGCAACGAGAAGAAAGAAGCTCCCGCCTTGCTCGGTTTCATCCGCAAGCCTGAACTGTTGTTGTTGCAATTTGGCCTGGCAGGTTTGTTCGGCTTGGTGGTGGAAAGTGCGATGTTCGACTGGAGCGGACTCTATTTCGAATCCGTATTGAATGTGCCGAAGTCGTTGCAGATCGGATTTTTGGTGTTCATGGTGATGATGGCAACCGGCCGCTTTTTGGCCAATTGGGCTTATGGAAAATTAGGAAAACGCCACGTTTTGCAATGTGCCGGCGCGTTCATTTTCGTGGGATTCTTCGTCTCTGCGCTGTTGGGTAGCAACATTGACAACATAACAGGAAAGGTGATTGTCAACTCCCTCGGATTTATGTTGGTGGGCCTCGGCATCTCGTGTGTCGTTCCTACCATATATAGTTTGGTGGGTGCCAAGTCGCATACGCCGGTGGGCATAGCTTTGAGCATCTTGTCCAGCATCAGCTTTATCGGCTCGCTGATAGCCCCGATCTTGATTGGGGCCGTTTCGAAAGCGTTCGACATGCAATATGCTTACATGGTCATCGGCTTGTTGGGCCTTTGTCTCTTGGTCATGACCACTTTCTGCAAAGCATTCAAAGAAGAGTAATCGTTACGTACCAAAAAAGCTCGGGAGCCTTCTGTTGAGGGTTTCCGAGCTTTTCTTTTTTAATACGGATGCTTTTTCGAGTTTTATGCGGAGAAAACTACAGTTTTGTGCCGAGTGAACTGGAGTTTTGTGCGGAGAAACTTTTCTGAAAGTGCCGCGTTTTTTCCGCATAACGTTCGTTATTCGAATTGCAAATCCTCGAGTGTGATGGTGTTTGCACCGTTGTCTTGTTGGGGTTCGTTCGCAGGGTGTACTTGTTTGTTGGCGTTGGTTTTGTAATCGTTTGCATAGTCCATGACCTGTTTCAGTACAGTTGCGAACCGATCGAAGTCCTCGCGATAAATGAATATCTTGTGCTTTTCAAACGAAACGGGTGTGTTTCCTTTCGCTTGCACACGTTTACTTTCGGTGATCGCTACAAATAAATCGTCTTTTGAGCTTCGCTTTACGTCCAAATAATAAATACGCTTTCCAGCTTTGATGGTTTTCGAGAACAATATATCCTTGTCACCACCAACATCAACACTACTATTTTTCTTCAACTCGTCCATGGCTATTGTTTTTTTGAACCTACCTCAGATTATTTTTATCACTCATGCGCTGACAGTCAGCATCGAACCGTTTTAGCCATCGGTCTGCAACTCGGGCGCTTTTCGTCAGCAAGCATATAGAGTGTAAAAGTATGGTTAATTTTTTTCATATTCAAATTTTTTTAGCCTTGCATTTGTGAAAAATGGATAAAGTGATAAGAAAATAAAAAAACAGTGAGAAAAAATGGCGGTAAAGAGCGGCGGCAAACGAAAAAACAACTACATTTGCATGCAAATTTTAAATAATAACAGAAGTTCTTTCAAACGATGATCAACAGAATTTTAATCCGTATTAAAGTATTGCAGCTGGTATACTCCTATTATCAGAACGGAAATGGCGACTTGAAAACTGCCGAAAACGAATTGTTGTTTAGCCTCCAGAAATCGTACGACCTATATTTCTATTTCTTGCTTCTCATCGTAGATGCAACCAATTTACACAAGCGGAATTTGGATATCCGACGTCATAAATATATGCCTACCGAGGAAGATTTGAACCCGAACACCCGCCTTGTAGACAACCGCTTCGCAGCTCAGTTGGAAGCCAATGCGACGTTGCAGAAATATGTGTCCGAGCAGTCTATCTCATGGAGCAATGATGAGGATTTTGTGAAGAACTTCTTGGCTCAAATCTTGGCATCCGATCTCTATAAAGAATATTTGGAAAACAAAGAGGATACGTATGAAACCGACAAGGAATTCTGGCGTATGGTCTTCAAGAAGATGATTTGCGGTAACGAAACAGTCGAGGAATACTTGCAAGACAAGAGTATCTATTGGAATGATGACATTGCCATTATTGAAACCTTCACGTTGAAGACGATCCGTCAATTCGAAGAAAAAGCAGGAAGCAAGCAGGCTCTGTTGCCGATGTTCAAGAGCCATGACGACAAGCTCTTCGCTACGAAGCTGTTCCATCAGGCCATCTTGAAGGGAGCCGACTTCCGCGAGATGATCAACAAGCACCTGACCAATTGGGAGACGGAGCGTATTGCCAATATGGATATGTTGATCATGCAATTGGCTTTGGCGGAAATCAAATCGTTCCCGACCATTCCCGTCAGCGTCTCGCTGAACGAATACATCGACATGGCGAAGTATTACAGCACGCCGAAGAGTGCGCATTTTATCAATGGTATCCTTGACTCAATTGTCAACGAATTAAAAAGTGAAAAGCTTTTGTTGAAAGATTGATTTTTTCTACTTATATTTGTAGGCGTAGGGAAGAAGCGCGCCGCGGCATGCGGATAGCCTTCCCGATGAATCGTATAACTAAAAAATTGAAAAGATGAACGTGAGTATTATGCTTCAGGCAGCAGCCGGATCATCACAGTGGTCAGGTATCGTCATGATGGTTGTAATTGTTGCCATTTTTTATTTCTTTATGATCCGTCCGCAGCAGAAGAGACAGAAAGAGATCCAGAAGGCGAGAGAAGCCCTTATGGTTGGCGACAAGGTTGTGACGGCAGGTGGCATCATGGGACGCATCAAGGAGATAGGTGATGTCTATATGAAAATCGAGATTGCGAAAGGTGTAGACATTGAAATCGACAAGAACTCTGTTTATGCTTCATCCGACGATGCGAAGCAAAAGTAACCTGTAAAAATGAAATGATATGTTGCGACTGAAGGAATTGCCGGAGGCATTTCGGTCTGTCACGAGAGAAGTTAAAGCTTTTTTGCATCGTCAAAGATGGGAAGAAGCTTTAACTTTTTCCTTTTTCATCGTTCTCTCGTTTGGCTTTTGGTTGCTCAGATGCTTGCAAGAGGAGTATGAAACGGATCTCTCCATTCCTGTCAAATACACCAACGTCCCGGCCAATATTGCTTTCGAATCGGAGCGTCCTACCGAGATCAAGGTGCATGTTCGGGATAAAGGAAGTGCCTTGTTGCAATATGCGTTTTGGAATCGTGCGGAAAACTCCATCACCATCAATTTGGGCCAACTGGCGATAGATGGGGGGGAGTATACGGTAGGGCAACCGTTTCTGCAGAACGAAATTCAAAAACTGTTGCACCCGACCACCAATTTCTTCCGATTCTATCCGCAACGGATCACGATCAACTACGGATTGCGGAAGAAAAAAGAGGTGCCTGTTGTGTTTGATGGCGATGTAGAGACCCCAAAAGGTTATCTGGTGTCGGGCGATATCACCACAACCCCGTCGATGGTTACCATCTATGGCAGTCAAAGTATGCTGGATACAATCGATTGTGTGCACACTTCCTACCAGAAACTGTCGGGCGTGAACAAGACAATCTCACGCGATGTGGCGTTGAAACCGATAGAAGGTGTGAACATGGAGACCAAAAGTGTGTCGGTCATCATACCCGTCGAGGAGTATACGGAGAAAACCATCGAGTTGCCTCTGTCCATCAAAGATGTTCCCGATATCTATACGATCCGTATTTTCCCGCAGACAGTCTCCGTCTCATGCAATATTCCTGTTTCGAAATTTCAGGAGTTGACGCAAGAAGAACTGGTGGTGGATCTCTCGTTTCAGATGTTGGAGGAGAATGTTTCCGGTACACTTGACGTCGATCTGACGACAAAGCCGGAGTGGGTGAGAAGTTATTACATCACTCCGAAGAAAATCGAGTTCTTGTTGGAGGTTAACGGAGAGCAACAACCATGATCAAGATAGGAATAACAGGGGGGATCGGTAGCGGCAAGTCGGTGGTGGCACAGTTGCTTTCACTCTATGGGGTGCCCGTCTATATTGCCGACGACGAGAGCAAACGGCTGACAAACAGCTCGCCGCTGATTCGCAAGGCATTGACAGATTTGTTGGGGAATGCCATCTATACGGAAAAAGGATTGAACAAACCCTTTTTGGCCTCGCTGATTTTCAACGACAAACAATTGCTCCAACAAGTCAATCAGATTATTCATCCGGTGGTGGCCGACGACTTCGACCGGTGGTGCGTTCGTCAAGGGACACCGCTTTGTGCCATTGAATCAGCCATCTTGTTCGAGTCGGGTTTCGACAAACGGGTCGATGTCAGCTTGATGGTGTTTGCCCCGTTGGAAGTGCGTATCGGCAGAGTGGCGGCACGCGATCAAGCCTCCGAAGCGCAAATCATGAGTCGGATCAAGAATCAGACGCCCGACGAGCAGAAACGTGAATGGGCTGATTATACGATTCTTAACGACGGAATCACCCCTTTGATTCCACAAGTGGAAAAGTTTTTGCTCCATTTTACTGAAAAATTTCAGTAGTTGTGTTACCTTTGTGGCTACAACAAACGAAAAGAATTAATTCTAATAAGAAAAAAATAAAGAACATTATGTTGAAGACTATTCTGTCAATATCAGGACGTAGAGGACTTTTCAGATTGATCTCTCACGGAAAAAACATGTTGATTGTGGAATCTTTGGAAGATCATAAGAAAGTTCCGGCTTATGCTAAGGACAAAGTTATCTCATTGGGCGATATCGCTATCTATACAAACGAATCAGAAGTACCTCTTCATGAGGTGTTGACCAACATTAAGGAGAAGGAAAACGGAGCAAAGGCTTCCGTTGCTACAACTGCCAAACCTGATGAGTTGAGAGCTTATATGGCAGAAGTATTGCCGGAGTACGACCGCGACCGCGTCTATCCAAGTGACATCAAGAAGCTGATCGGCTGGTATAATATTTTGGTGGAGGCAGGTGTTACCGACTTTACTCCTGTTGAAGAGGTGGAAGAGGCTGCTCCTGAAGCAGAAGAGGCAGACGCTCCGAAAGCAGAATAAGCCGTTTATCTCACACAATAACCGTTAAGCCAACAGAATGCATCTACAATTCCGTTGGCTTAATTGGTATATAAAGGTTGGTATAGTTTCGAACATTCCTCAGAAAACAAGGCGATGATATTGATTGCAGACAGTGGATCGACAAAGACTGATTGGTGTTTGGCCGAGCAAGGAAACAGCGTTTTCCGCTTTCAGTCGAAAGGATTGAACCCCTATTTCGTCTCCGACGAAGAGATGGAAGCGGAGGTGCAAGCCTTGATTCCTCGACTTATGGGCCATATGCCCGAAGCAGTTTACTTTTATGGAGCCGGCTGTACGTTCGACAAGATCGGGCGAGTGAAGCAGTTGTTGGCCCGTTGTCTGGCAGTCGAGCACGTCGAAGTCGCGTCTGATGCCTTGGCGGCAGCCCGATCGACTTGCGGCTATGCGGCAGGCATCTCTTGTATTTTGGGAACAGGTTCGAACGCTTGCTTCTACGATGGAAAAGAGATTGCCGCATCGGTCTCACCTTTGGGCTTCATCCTCGGCGATGAGGGCAGCGGGGCGGTGTTGGGCAAGCTGCTGGTTGGCGATCTTTTCAAGGGAATGATGAGCGAAGCGTTGAAGAACGATTTCTTGAAAACATACAACTTGACCTTAGGCGAGATCATTGATCGCGTCTATCGCCAACCGTTCCCCAATCGTTTTCTGGCAAGCTTCACCCCCTTTATCCGCCAACATCTCGATTCGACACCGATGCATCACTTGGTGTTGAGCAGTTTCAAGGCTTTTATCCGTCGGAACGTGATGGGATTGAACCGTCCGTCAGAGAAGGTAAACTTTGTCGGCTCGGTCGCTTACTACTTTCAAGACGTCTTGAAAGAGGCGGCCGATGAGTGCGGCATTCAACTGGGAACGATCATTCAGAGCCCGATGGAGGGCTTGTTGGCTTACCATAATCAATAATAATGAATCATGGCATTTGAGAAAATAACGGAGCAACCCTCGCTTTACAACGATTTGGAGAAGAAATCGGTGCGTGAATTGCTGGAAGATATCAATACAGAAGACCGGAAAGTGGCCATCGCCGTCCGACAAGCACTTCCGCAAGTCGAGAAATTGGTGGAACGCATTGTGCCGCTGATGCAAAAGGGGGGCCGACTGTTCTACATCGGGGCGGGCACCAGTGGACGGTTGGGCGTGTTGGATGCTTCGGAGGTCCCTCCAACGTTTGGCGTTTCCGAAGGGCATATCATCGGATTGATCGCAGGGGGCGACCAGGCTCTTCGGCATGCGGTCGAAAATGCCGAAGACGATACGGCGCAAGGATGGAAGGATTTGCAAGCGTATGGCATAGACCAATCGGACACGGTCGTGGGTATTGCGGCCTCCGGCTCCACTCCTTATGTGGTAGGTGCCTTGCATGAAGCAAGAATGCACGGTCTGTTGACGGCCTGTATCTGTAGCAATCCTGACTCGCCGATGGCGAAAGAATCAGAAATTGCGATCGAGATGATCGTAGGTCCGGAGTTTGTGACCGGCAGCTCTCGTATGAAATCAGGAACAGGGCAGAAGATGATTCTGAACATGATCTCTACGTCTGTCATGATTGGCTTGGGCCGCGTCAAAGGGAACAAAATGGTGAACATGCAGCTCACCAACAAAAAACTGGTGGATCGCGGCACACGGATGATCATCGACGAGACAAACCTCTCTTATCCGCAGGCCGAAGCGTTGCTTCTTCAGCATGGTTCCGTCAAAAAGGCCTTGGATGCTTACCGAAACCATCCCACTACATGTTGAGTTTGTGCCGAACAAACTGCAGTTCATTCGGGTCAGAACTGCAGTTTATTCGGGAGAAAACTTTTTAAAACTATCCAATCTTATTCCTTTTTCAACCCATTGGCCGGATTATCCTCTACGATCCTTTTCACATTATATGCCGAAACAGCCAATGTAACGACCACGATCAAGAAGAAAATGGCTGCGAACATGATCCACGAGAGCGTTGCTTTTTCGGCAAACTGCTCTTGCCAACGAAGCATCGTTTGCCAAGCCAAAGCAATGCCCAGTAGGGTAGCGGGCAGGGCTATCTTGGTAATATCGCCCAGAAAGATCTTCTCCACGTCGCTCAACAGTGCGCCGTTGATGCGCCGGATGGCAATCTCTTTCTTTCGGCGGTTCACCTCGTCGGTTGTATAACCCACCAACCCAATGAAGACAATGATGAGAATCACTCCTCCGCCAATCGAAACAGCATCGCGGAAATTCTTGATGTTTTCATAGGTTGCAAGCAACTCATTCTTATAGCTATAGGCATGAATCTCTTTGTCGGGTGCGATGGTTTGCAACGTTTGCTCTACCCGTTGTATGGCTTCCGGCGTGATTTGGTGGAATTTGATCAGATAATACCCCCACATGATCTTCGGCGAGTAAAAAAGTGCGATGGGAGACGTGTTGTATGTTTGCATGGTCCCAATCCGATAATCCTTGAACACGCCGCAGATTGTCAATGCTTTCCTGTTGATGGAGTGTTCTGTTATGATGATCCGTTTGCCGATCGGACTCCCTTCCCATCCGGCCGTCTCTTCCATTTTCTTTACAAAGCTTTGGCTGATCATCACCTCTTCGTCGCGATTCAGATTCGGGGTGAATGTATGGCCCTCGACAAGCCGGATCCCCATCACCTCGAAAAATCGATCGCCTACATAGTACTGATCCGCACAATTGAACAGTAGTTTGTCGTCATCAGTCAGTTGCACAATGTTTCCGCTCGTTGGATAGAAAGGTAAGGAGCAGGCATAAGTAACTTGCGCTACCTCCGGCAAACGCTCCAACTCTTGCAGCACTGTTTTGCGCTGGGTCGAATCCAAGCTGTTGACAGACGCGAAGGCAAGATTGTCGAATTCATATCCGGGATTGTCTTTGATCAGCAATGAATATTGGCGATTCAACGAGAACAGGAGGGATATCAGAAAACCGGCTGCCATGAATTGGATAAACAACAGCCCCAATTTCCAAAACCGTTTCGACTCGCGGTAGTGGCGAAAGGCAGAGGCTACGGGGATGCGAGCATAGAGCGTGCCCGGCAATATGCCGGTAACTAATAGAATGAGAAGGCAGGCCCCCACTAGGATCCACATGCTTTTGCTCAGCATCAGATCCCAAATAGGTGTTTCAACCAGTCGTTCGATGAGTCCGCGGAAGGTGAACAAGAGCAAGATGGCAATCATCAGGGCAATCGTTACATGTACGAACGCCTCGGCAAAAACAAGACGGATGATCTCCTTTTCATTGGCCCCATAGCATTTTCGGATGGCCACCTCTTTGGATCGTCCGACAAGGGTAGAGACCACAATCAGAATATAGTTCATCACGGCCACAAGAATCAGTGCAAAGGCTACCAACGAGAGCATCAAAACCATGCTTTTTACCTGTTTGTCTTTACTGTGTTCATCCATAAGCGGATGGAAAGTGTGCTCCAATGTGATGCCTATTTTTTTCATCTCTTCGACAGGAAGATAGGTGTTGACATATTTTTCCATCTGGGCATCAAGCGAAGCAATGTCGGCTCCCTTCCGCAATTTCAGAAAGGCATTGTAGCGATCATTCCCGACAAGATTCATCGATCCGTCAGGGATGAAGTTTCCGATGGAGGGCATAGAGATCAAAACATCGTAGTAGATGATGCTGTTTAGCGGAAATTTCTTGAAAACGCCGCCAATCGTGAGCATTTCCTTGCTCGCATTGTCAAACGAAAACCGTTTGCCAATGACATCGCCCCCGATCTTTTCCGCCAGCTCGTCGGATATCATGACGTACATCGGGCGCGACAGTGTCTCTTTGGCATCGCCTTGCAGTATGGGGCGGCTCAAGATATCGAAGAAACAACTGTCGGCCAAAGCCGCTTCCCCTGACAGCTTTCTCTTCGAATCGTCAAGTGTCAGGTAACCGCTCATGACGGGAGTCAGACGGGTAGAGGTCTCAATTTCCGGCATTATTTCGCGCAAGCGGATGGCTGTTCCTCCGGGCACATTCGGATACTCTTTGAGTTCATTGTTCTGAACGCTCTTCTCATAGATCCGATAAATACGATTGGCATCCGGATAGAAGTCGTCATACGACTGTTCGAAGCAGACCTTGGCTATCAAAACCAACCCGACCGCCAGCCCGATGGCCAGCGAGATAATTTTCATACAATTGTGGCGTCCTTTCTGATTCAACGAACGGATGGCTAATTTAATATGTCTCATTGTTGTTTTTTACTGCAAAATTAATATTTCATTGTTCTTGTAGGCTTCGTAGCTGGATACGATGACTTTCTCGCCCGGCTCAAGTCCTTCCAGCACTTCGTAGTATTGAGGATTCTGTCGTCCGATTCTGATTTTCCGACGATATGCTCTCTTTCCGTCGGCATCTACGACGAAAATCCAGTTGCCACCCGTACTCTGAAAGAAGGTTCCTTTCGGGATGATGATGGATTCTGTAGGTTGTCCGAGCTCCAGGTTGATGTAATATGTCTGACCTGTCCTGATGTTGTCCGGACGTTCGCCCTTGAAGATGAAGTCTGTTTGGAACTTCCCGTCTCGTACCTCGGGGTATACTTTCCGGACTGTCAGCTCGAACTGTGTACTTTGACGGTCGAAAGAGGCAGAAAGGCCCGGTTTTACGCGGTCGATATAGTGCTCGTCTATCAAAGCTTCTATCTTATAGTCCGACAGATCATTGACTTGTCCCACCTTCTGTCCGGGCGAAATGTTTTGTCCCAGTACGACATCCAACAACCCTAACTCGCCATCGATTTGCGAGCGGACGTTCAGGTTTTCTTTCCGTTCATGGATCAGTTGGATGTTTCGTCGCATATTTGCCAAACTCCCTTCCAGCTCTTCCATCTGAATGCGCCGAGAGAGAGAGTCTTGCGACAGCTTCTTGACGACCAATTCATACTTGCGGGCAGCCAGATCGTACTCTTCTTCTGCTTTCAGATACTCCTCTTTGGCAATCAAATCCTCCTTGTATAGCTGCTTTTGCTGTTCGAATGATCGGCGGGCTCGGCGCATTTCCATGGCATACTGCACACGTTCTGTCTCGTTGCTCAGTTTGTCCTGTTCCATGGTGACCTGCGTGTTGCGCAAGAAGTTCTGCTTTTCTGCCAGCTCTGCCTCGGCATTCAAAATTTGCAGGTCGAGGTTGGAGTTGGAGAGTCGGATGATGACATCGCCTTTCTTGACTTGACTTCCCTCTTCGACTACTTTTTCGCGGACGATTCCTCCCTCTTCCGGACTGAGTTGTACGACCGTTATGGGCTGAACTTGCCCATCGACGCGGACAAAGTCGTTGAATTGTTCTTGCTTTACCTCGCCGATGTTCAAACTTTTCGCCTCCACTTTGAGTGTTGAGGCATGGTTGCCGAACAAGACGCTTCCGATAAGAACCACCAACACGATTCCGATTGCGATATAGGGGAGGTGTTTCTTTTGTATCCCTTTTTTCTTTTCTAACTGAATATCCATATGATTTGATTTTTTTATTTTCGTTTTTGTCTATACTTCATTTTTCGTTTTTGTTCAATAGAGCGGAACCCCCTTGTAGTAGTCTACCAATTTGCATTTCATCAGATACATCAGTTGCTTTTGAAGCAGGTCTGCTTTGGATGAAAGCAAGGTCGAGGCACTGTTCTGTACATCCAGCGGACTCATCAAACCCTCCTCGTATTTGCGTTTCGTGATGGTGTAGGCGATGCCGTCCGACTCGACTTTCTTCTGCATTTGGATAGTCTCTTTAGCATATCCTTGCCGGTCCATTACCGATTGTTCGATAGCTGTCTGCAGTTGGCGGAGCACCTCCGTTTTGTTTTCTTGAGCGATCTTTAAGCTATTGTGTGCTTTCCGAACGTTGGTCACCCGACTCAGTCCGTCGAACAACGGAAAGGAGAGTGAAAAACCGAAGTACTTTCCTAAATTGTTGGAGAACTGATCGTGGAAAGCTACCGCTTGATAGTCGGCACTCAAGTTCTTGAAATAGTTGGTAGATATGCCCGCATAGAAATAGATGGAAGGAAGCAATTTCCCTTTATTGATGCGATATTCATATTTCGATTGCTGCCATTGGAAATCCGCTTGCCGAGCCGTTGAATTATGGTTGCCGGCATAGTCGAAGATTTCTGCTATATTTTCCACGGCGGGCAGATAATCCATTTGGGGAACAACCGTGTCGATCTTCAAACAACTGTCCGTCGGAAAGTTCATCGATTCCTTCAGTTGGATCATCGCTGTGTTGTATAAATTGGTCTGATGTGTCAGTGAATAGTCGTCGGCTGCCGCTTGTGCTTCGAATTGGGCCACGTCTGCCCGCCCTTTTTGTCCTAACTCTGCCTGCCGGCGTGTCTTGTAAAGTGTGCGGTTGCTCTCCTCCAATTTCTCTGCGGCCATCCGGATAGTTCCTTGATAATAGAGAGCATCCAGGTAATATTGCATGGTTTTCAGGGCCAAATCCTCTTTTGCCTTTTCGATATCGTTGAGGCCCATCCGTCGGTTCGACTTGCTCATGAGCCATTGATTGATGAGCTGTCCGCCCGTAAAGATCGGGATCGAGAGCGATGCACCGTAGGAATTATTGAAAGTCGAGACATTGCTGTAGGTGTTCGTCTCGGGGTCGATTGTACGTCCATAGTTATATTGTGCCCCAATCGTTGCATTGGCAGCGGGAAAGAACGAGGCGACGGCGGCATTGCGATCTGCCTCGTACGAATCAGCCCGGTATATTGTCTTCTTGACCGACGGACTGTTCTCGACAGCATATTTCATGCAATCTTCCAATGTCCACGTCTTCTCTTGAGAATGGACCGCTGTCGTCCAACCGAGAGTCAGTAACATAAGTAAATAACTTCTTTTCATCTTTGTTTATTTGTTTTCTCGTTTTATTTCAAACAAAGAGCGTGCCAATGTTGTTAATATGTTGTTTGTCAGAATTTTGACGTTATAGAGGAAAACAGAGTATGTCAAAAAATTGGACACTGTTGTCTAATTATTTGACAGGCGGAAGCATGATTTTTCAAGCATATCACAGACGTTTGGTAACAAGTAGGGGAGATAGCAAAAAAAGATGCCGAACATTTTATAAAAAGCTCGGCATCTTTTTCCAATTTGTTCGGCACCTTTTTTTGAAAAGCTCCCCATCCATTTTCGAGAAGCTTTTCATCCGATGATTTTATTGCGGAATGATCGTAAATCCGAAATTATAATCTTTGTTGGCGGGCAACGTATACTGCGGATCAGGACGTGCTCCCCAACTGTCGTAACCGCCGACTCCTTGTTGTTGCAAGTCGATACAAACCTCGACGAAGTCTTGCGGAACGACGTCGTTGATGTGGTGCTGACGACGCAATACATTCTTGGCTGCCTCTTCGTTGTGGTTGGCTACCTCTTCGGGGGTGAAGTTGTTCCACTGCCGTGGCAATGATGTTTGCTCTTCGGCATCGAAGTTTTCGATGGAGTTGCGCAGTGCATTGAACTCGATCATCTCGTCTGCCACGAACTTCAATCCTTTTCCTTTGGTTGAATTGACAGCTACCCAACGTGTGTCTGTGTGGTGTCCGTTTTCCTGTGGACGAACATACGGATAATAGAGATCGTTGGCGTTTGCCTTATACAAGCCCACCATTGTCCCTGCTTTTCTGTCGGCATAGTTCTCCTCCGGTCCACGACCGAAGTAAGATACTTGATCCATGCCGGCCGGCATGCGGAAGCGGACACCGATACGCGGCACCGTCAGCTTCGAAGCCTCCTTGCGGGCGGCATCACGTCCCGGGGTAAAGGTGGCCGTACGGGTAGCTTCGGAGAGATCCGTCTCGTTTTCTTTCATCTCTGTCGAGGTGAAATGTGCTGCCACATGTACAGCGCCGCTTGGATAGACGGTATAGTCTACGATGTAGAGATTGCCGGCCGGAAGCAAATAGTTGACATGTACCAGCGCATTCTTGCCGTCCATCTTGACGGAAGCATCCGAGATATGGAACTCTTTGCTGCTCTGTTTCCAAACTTGTTCGCGTTTAGGTTGGTTGTTGCCGTAATCATTGTCGGTCGGAGCACGCCAGAAGTTGGGCTGGAGTCCTAAGCCGTCGCTGAAATATTCGGTACCATTTACTTTGTAGGACGATACCCTGCCGCTCTTCTTGTTGAAGATGAAATGGACTTTCGAGGAAGAAACGGTCAAATCATCGCCATTTTCTTGTACGGCCAACTGAGGACCGGCGGTCTTGATCGAACCTTTTTCAGAATCAATCGGCAAGCGGAACTGCTCGT
>CAVJQR010000002.1:0-24585 GCA_963651605.1 Agathobaculum sp. | reverse complement strand
GGAACCAATCCTTCTGCCTTCGTTGAGACAACTTTGAAGTTGACGAAGTACTCCGTGTCGGCCGTTGGTTTCAAGCCTGCCACGTTTACATTCAGTTCTTTGCTGCTTTGTGGCTCGATGTCCATTGTCGTCTTGCCTGAGCGAACCACTTTATCGTTGGCTTTTACTTCGTAAATGATCTGATAATCTTTCAGGTTCTTGAAGTAGAAACGATTGAATACCGAGAACTTGCCGTTGGCCAGATCGTTGGCTGTGATAGCAACGTCTTGGTATACATATTTCACTTCTGCCATGGCCGGGTGCGGATTGCGGTCCGGGTTGATCAATCCATTGCAGAGGAAGTTTCCATCGCTCGGGGCATTGACACCGTAATCACCTCCGTATTTGTAGAAAACACGTCCATTGCTGTCGGTTGCTTCAATACCTTGGTCCACCCAGTCCCAGATGAATCCGCCTTGCAGGTTCGGATATTTGTAGATGGCATTCCACTGATCCAACAAACTTCCGGTAGAGTTGCCCATGGCATGCGCATATTCAGACGGGACGACGGGGCGATCGCTTCCAGCTTTCCCAATCTCTTCAAACCATTGCGCGTCAGGATATTGCGGAACATACATATCGGTGTTCCACTCCCATAGTGCACGTTCGTAGTTGACGGGGCGGTTCATTCCCGCTTTTTCCTTGTTCTTGATAAAGAGATATGTCTGATAGAAATTGTAACCATTGCCGGCTTCGTTACCCAACGACCAGAATGTGACGCAAGGATAATTCTTGTTTCGTTCGTAAGTATTTTCGGTTCTGTACAAATGCGGTTTCAGCCATTCCGGGTTGTTTCCCAAGGTTCCTCCTTTATCCAGCTTGTAATACATGCCGTGCGACTCGATGTTCGCCTCATCATATACGTACAAACCATATTCATCGCACAGTTCGTAGAAGCGACGGTCTTGAGGATAGTGGCAGAGACGGACGGCATTCAGGTTGTTTTGCTTCATCAACTCGAAATCTTTACGCATCAATTCCTCCGTCATATAGTGACCTGTTTTCGGATTGTGTTCGTGGATGTTGACTCCTTTGAACTTGACCGGTTGGCCATTGACGAGGAAAACCGAGTAAGGCTTGCCGTTGGCGGCTTTCTGATCCAACTGTTTCATTTCGAAACGGCGGAAACCAACATGGTAAGGGATGACCTCCGTTGTCTTGTCTCCTTCCTTGATGGTCATCAACAATGTGTACAGATTCGGGAATTCTGCGCTCCATGCTTTCACTTCCGGCAGTGTCGTTTCGAAAGAAGCGGTGGTCGGGCTTGTCGGACTAACCCACATGTCGGACGAACCGTTAGCTACTGCTTTGCCATTCTTGTCGAGCAACTCATAGGAAACCGTCAGGTTCTTGGCCGTTTCTTCGTGATTTTTCAAGTCGACGGCCAAGCGGAAAATACCTTTTTGGTAACTGTCATCCAATGTAGAGACCACCTGGAAATCTTGGATAGATGCTTTGGGTTGCGACCAAAGGAAGACATCACGTTCGATACCGCTCATGCGCCAAAAATCCTGACACTCCAAGAATGAGCCGGTACTCCAGCGGAAAATTTTCAAAGTCAACGTGTTTTTCCCCGGTTTGAGGTATTTGTTTAGTAGAAATTCGGCCGGGTTTTTGGAATCTTCATTGTATCCAACTTCCTGACCATTGAGATAAACATACACACCCGACTTGGCTCCGGCGATATGAAGATAGATATCTCGTCCGTCCCAATCGGATGGAATTTCAATATCTCTTCGGTAAACACCCACCGGATTGGCTTCCGGCAACAGAGGAGGCTGCGGGTTGCGGGGCTTGAACTCGAAACCGTGGTTGGTGTAGATCGCTACGCCGTATCCTTGTACTTCCCAGTTTCCCGGTACAGTGATGTCATGCCATGCATCTGTGTCGGCATTTGGGTCGGTGATGTTCTCGGGAAGATTCTTGTAAGAATCGGTGAAATAGAATTTCCATGTACCATTCAGCAACTGATAGTACGGACTTTTTTCATAGCGAAGGGTGAGCGCGGCCGATTTGTCCGGGTAGCTCATGAATGCGCTTCGTGGTGATTCTCTGTTTACTGCCACGGTTTGAATGTCTTGCCAGTAGGGAAGGCATTGCGAACTGGTCGTGTTTTCCGCAAAGGCCGGTTCACTTGTGACCATGCCACAGCCCAATACTCCACAAAGAAAGGCTGTTTTGACGATTAGTTTCATATAATATAATTTAGTGTTAAGGAAGTCCGTTGCAGTTCTTGCCTGCAGTTTCGGATTCTGGATTAATACTGTTGTTGTTATCTTGCGGCAAAGAAAGAGTAGTTTTGAGCAGTTTCCTGGAAGGCCAACACACCGGCTTGGCTCAATTCAACATTCATTTCGTTGCCGTTTGGGAGATACATGACAACCTCTTTCTCGTTGTTGTATTTCAAAAGCTTGTAGTTGTTTTCTCCGGCATTGACATTCCAACTGTGGTCGTTGGCATTGTACACCAGATCCAACTCCGCCTTTTCTTCGCCCTCCTTCTCGATGTGGTACCCGTTTGCGGTGGTTTCTACCGTATAGACGCCATCTTGTGTCCGGATGGTCTCCGTTTTTCCGGCATCGGCTACGGGATTGTCGCCACTCCAGAACTCGATTGAGTTCAAAACCAAGATATCTGCAATTGCAGTGATTTCATAAACAGGGATAATGTGAAAGGCAACGAACACCAACTCGTTGACGAATTTGCTATTGATACTCTGGTTCCATGCCAAAAGCTTGTTGGTCAATCCGAAAGAACCAATGCACGAAGAGAATGTCAGGCAGCTTGCCAGCGAGGCAGCCACCAAGATAGTGATACTTTTTTTCTTCATGAGTAATAAATATTTAGATGTTAAATATCTGCGAAGATAGAAAAATCTTTTATCTGTTGTATCTTTGCAGCGCATTTAATAGGAATAAAATATGATTTCAGTTGAAGGTTTACGGGTAGAATTTGGCGGATTCACTCTTTTTGATGACGTCTCTTTTGTAGTAAATAAGAAAGATAGAATCGCTTTGGTGGGTAAGAATGGTGCCGGAAAATCTACTTTGTTGAAGATTTTGGCAGGATTGCAGTCGCCGACGGGTGGGACTGTCAGCATTCCGAAAGAGACCACAATCGGGTATCTGCCGCAGCACATGCAACTGAAAGACGAACGGACCGTACGCGAAGAGGCGGAGTTGGCTTTTGGACATATCCATGAAATGGAGCGCGAGATCGAACAGTTGAATCTCGAATTGGCCGAGCGTACAGACTACGAATCAGAAGCATATCATAAAATCATAGAGCGATCGACGCACTTGGCCGAGCAGTTTCAGATGGCAGGGGGCAACAATTATCATGCGGAATTGGAGCGTACCTTGCTGGGATTGGGCTTTCGGCGCGAGGATTTCGACCGTCCGACACATGAATTCAGCGGTGGTTGGCGTATGCGTATCGAGTTGGCCAAGTTGTTGTTGCAACGTCCTGACGTGTTATTGCTCGACGAGCCGACCAACCACTTGGATATTGAATCTATCCAATGGCTCGAGAATTTCATCATGACTCGGGCCAATGCCGTCATTTTGGTGTCGCACGACCGTGCATTTATCGACAACACTACCTCGCGAACTATCGAGATTGAGTTGGGGCATATCTATGATTACAAGGTGAAATACTCCGACTATGTGGTCTTGCGTAAGGAACGCCGCGAGCAACAGTTGCGGGCTTACGAGAATCAGCAGAAGAAGCTGGCGGATACCGAAGCGTTCATTGAACGGTTCCGTTACAAAGCTACCAAATCAACCCAGGTGCAGTCGCGCATCAAACAGTTGGAAAAAATTGACAGGATTGAGGTGGATGAGGTCGATACGGCCATGCTTAGCTTGAAGTTTCCGCCCGCGCCTCATTGCGGTCAATACCCGGTTATTGCCGAAGAGGTGGCAAAAAGCTATGGCGATCACCTCATTTTCGACCATGTCGACTTTATCATTCACCGCGGAGAGAAAGTTGCTTTTGTCGGAAAGAATGGAGAAGGTAAATCGACATTGGTGAAATGTATCATGGAACAGATCCCCTATACGGGCACATTGAAGCTGGCTCAGGGGGTGAAGATCGGCTATTTTGCCCAAAATCAAGCGCAGCTATTAGACGAAAACATGACGGTTTTCGATACAGTCGATTACGTGGCTAAGGGAGATATCCGTACGAAGATAAGAGATATCTTGGGCGCATTTATGTTTGGTGGTGAAGCTTCCGAGAAGAAGGTGAAGGTCCTCTCCGGCGGTGAGCGCAGCCGTTTGGCGATGATCCGCCTGTTGTTGGAACCGGTCAATTTGTTGATTTTGGACGAGCCGACCAACCATTTGGATATGCGTTCGAAGGATGTGCTGAAAAACGCCTTGAAGGAGTTCGATGGAACAGTGATTGTCGTATCGCACGATCGCGACTTCTTGGATGGATTGGTAACGAAAGTTTACGAGTTTGGCAACCAACGTGTCGTAGAGCATTTGGGTGGAATCTATGATTTCTTGGAGAAGAAGAAGATGGCGAACCTCCGCGAATTGGAAATTTCAGCCAAGACAAACAACTCTTCAGCGACGGATGTTCAGGAAGAACTGACGGAAGGAAAACTCTCCTACGAAGCACGAAAAGAGCAGAACAAGGTGATCCGAAAGATGGAACGTACCATTGCCGAGACAGAAAAACGGATCGAAGAGTTGGAAAGCAAGATAGCAGAGATTGAAGAGAAGCTGGCTACGCCCGACGGTGCTTCGGATGTTTCTCTTTATACGACCTATTCCGATTTGAAGAAGTCGCTTTCCGATACGATGGATCTTTGGACGGAGCAAACCATGGAGTTGGAAGAGTTGCAAAAATGATGCCGAGCATTATAAAAAATGATGCCGAGCTTTTTTGAAAAAGCTCCCGAGCATTTTGGACAATCATGCCGAGGAAAATAGAAAAGCCATTGCACCTTTTTTAGGAGGTATGCAATGGCTTTTCTTTGTCTGTTACTGATCAATCCCGATTGGAGTAGTACTTCATGAACTGACACCGCTCGTAATGTGACGGATCGGTTATGTTGGAATAGTTCAATTTACCGATGAATTGTTGGAGTGTCTCGTAATGGCTCTGGTGCATCCACTCCTCGATGCACGTGGTGATTTGCGAGATCAGCTCGGGGCCATGCGTATAGATGGCACTGCACATTTGCACGGCCGAGGCTCCTGCCAGCAAGCATTTGACGACCCCTTCCCAATCGTGTACTCCTGTCGACGAAGCGATATCCAAATGAGGTACCTTCCCTGAGATGATTGCTGTCCAGCGCAATGTTTCACTTAGGTCGGAATGGTGGCTGAACACGTTGCCCGATACGATCTGTTGTGTGTTGAGGTCGATGTCGGGTTGGAAGAGACGGTTGAACAACACTACACCCGCTGCCCCGTTGGCTTTCAACTGATGGACCAAGGCGGGGAGGTTTGACGTGAATTTGCACAGTTTGATGGTGACCGGGATCGTGACATGTTCCTTCACCCTCTTCAAGATTTGAACATAGCGCTGCGCCACAGCTTCGTTCGTGCCGTCGATGTCTGTTTCCAATGCAAATACATTCAGTTCGATGGCATCGGCACCCGCTTCTTGCAAGTGGGCGGCCCATTCGGTCCATGTTCCTGCCTGATAGCAGTTTATGCTGGCTATGACGGGGATGGAACAGCGTGCTTTCGTGTCACGTATAAGGGTCAGATAGCGTTCTGTTTCATTTGCTTTTATATATTGGTGGAGATAGTCTGCCGCTTCGGGGAAGTCCGATTCTTGCTGCAGTGCGTTGCTGTTTGCCGTCATCTGCTCTTCAAACAGTGATTTGAGCACGATGGCTCCGGCCCCCGCCTTTTCAAATTCCAGATTTCGCACGGCACTGTTGGTCAGCCCCGAGCTACTTACGATTATGGGGGACGGCAATGTCAGTCCCGCATATTGGGTTTTCTGGTCTTCCATATTTATTCGTTTTATTTGACGTCTACTTTATTTGCAAGTCAATATTCCCGTTCGCCGAAGATATAGGTCCCGACGCGTATCATATTGCTGCCCTCTTCGATGGCGGTTTGATAGTCATGACTCATCCCCATCGACAAGGTATTGAAACATTCTGTGCCTTTGAATGTGGTGCTTCTCAGCTCGTCGAAGAGGCTTCGTACCTGTTTGAATTCGGTCCGTACTTGCGTTTCGTCGTCTGTCAACGAGGCCATTCCCATCAATCCACAAATCTGTACGTGTGGAAGGTCGGGCAGTTGGCGGACCAACTCGCGACATTCGTCGATACTGAACCCGTGCTTGGTCTCCTCTTGTGCCACATGGATCTCGAGCAGTACTCGGATAGTGCGCTCATTCTTGGCGGCCTGTTTCTCTATCTCATTCAAAAGCTTGAGGGAGTCGACGCTATGGATCAGATGAATATAGGGTGCGATCTCCTTCACTTTATTGCTTTGCAGCGGACCGATGAAATGCCATTCGATGTCGTTGGGCAGCACTTTTGCCTTGGCTCCCAGCTCTTGGGCACGACTTTCTCCAAAGATTCGTTGTCCTGCATCGTATGCTTCTTTCAAGGCTTCAACGGGGTGAAACTTTGAAACGGCCACCAGCGTGACGCCTTGCGGCAGAGACGCTTTCAACTCTTGGATACGTTTGGCGATACTCATGTTATAGTCTCCTTTCTTCGGTGTCGCTTATTGTTTGTTGGCGGCTTGTTGTTTCTGTTCGGCAATCAGCTCTTCGCCCGATTTCGGTGCGGAGGGTATGCTGTTGGCATCGAACGGAAATACATCCATCAACATGGTTTCTGCTACGGAAGCGATCGTATAGTCGGCCATTGTGCCCTTCATTCCCTCTTCGAGAACGGCGATTGCCTCTTTCAGTGTGCAAGCTTGTGCCAGCATGTTGGTAGCTGTTTTCTTCTCTTTGCCGCTCTTTTCGTCGAGTGTGATGAAGTTTACTTTGAATCTATAGTAGCGGTCGCCATTTTCGTTGGAGAAGATTTCTGAAATACGGGCACGTTTGATGTCGGCCACCGTAAATTCGCCGGTGATGAACGGGCGGATCTCTTCGATGATGCGTGCTTCGGCTTCCGTGAAAGAGAGTGCATCCACCAAATAGGGTTCCGTCACTTTCTTCTGCATTCCGTTTTCCAATACTTTATCGTATGATACTTTACATTCGAACCAATTGTGCATTGTTTTACTTTTTTTTGTTGTTCTATTTGCAAAGATACGGAAAAGAAATGAATTGTAAAACAGGTTTTGGTGGCTTTGTGGCCGATCAATATCATCCGACAGACGAGAACCCCGGCATTTTTAGCCGAGGACTATCTGCTGTTTTCCCCTCCGAAAATGTGTAACAACGCAGGATGACAGTCTCTTCGTCAGATAATCAGGTGGGGTGCATAGATCGTATGACCGGATCTATGCACCTATTCCCGAGCTCTCTCTTTTGCAGTTTCCAAATAGTCAGATGCGTTTCATGTTGGATTTGCTGCATGGCGGAGAGAAAAATATGTTTTTTCTTCTGCAAAGAGAGCGTTACTCTTCGTCGGCAAACATCGGATCCCACGCCGGAAGTCGGGTAGGGGTCTGCTTCAATACGCTTTTCACTTTGTCTGTAATATATTTCTTGTCTACCACGAGACGGAACATATATTCATTAAACCACTCGTCGGTCATGATCAAGTGTCCGCCGTTCGCACCCGGCCCCCAACTGTTTTCCACCATCCATTTCTTCGGTTTTCCGTTTGGGTCGAGGTCGACCGCCATCAGCGTCATGGCATGCGACGAGCCGCTGGCGAAGGTCCGTATCCTCTCTTTCTTGTCCATGCCGAAGGTAGTGCCCATCAGCGATCCATAGTCGTAGTAGTTGACGTCGAGCATTCCCCGTTCGCGGTCGAAAAACTTGCCCACATCGCATGAGAAGTAGAGCATCGTGCTGTCTTTGATCGAGGCGATGGCCATCTCCTTGATCTCTTCGACCGGCAGATTGACGTAGGTCCAGTTCTTTCCGTCGTAGACATGGCGGTCGTAGTCGATTTCATACAGTTTATAATACTCGCGGCTCGGGTCGTTCATCAGCATCACGTAGTTGTTTTGCAGATCCTTCCCGATATACTCCTGATAGAAACTTTGCGGGGTGTACTCTTTGGTTTCGACGGGCTTTCCCTGTGCGTCTTTGCGGGTCCAGGTGAATTTCGTAGGCGGCTCGCCGAGGGTCAGGGCCAACATGCGGTAGACGGTCCCCAACATTTCGGTTTTCTGCTTGTTCAGGTCGGCTACTTTTGCCCCGTTGGCAGCCTTCTCACGCAGCTCCAAGCCGAACTCTTTCAGCTTCAGACTGATCAGATTGCTCATGCGGCCGGTACTGTTGCTGCTGAAGGTTTCGACCATCACATCCGACGGCACGACGCCGTATTTCGTCAGCAGGTCCGAAACGCCCGTAAACTGCCCGCCATCGCTCAGTGGGTTCTTGAAAAGCCACTCGACCATCTTGTCGTCCATCGGTTTTTCCCTTGTGTCGATGATCCCTTGCAGGAAGAGGTTGGCCTTTTCAAGCTGATCCCAAAAGAACGTATAGTTTTGAGAAAATTGGAATTCGCCCATGTCGTATTTGGCTATTGCTTGCGAACGGAACACATTGAGGCCGGTAAACAGCCAGCAACGGCCCGACGAGCGCTGGTTGGTGATACCCTTCGTTTCGACCTTGTTCGAAAAATAGGTGTCCATGTGGTTCAGACTCTCGGCATTGATGGCCAGCTTGTTGATGTCGTTGTTGGCAATGGCATTGTGGATTGCTTTGTCGGCTGCCGTTCCTTGATACGATTGCTTGATCTGCTGCAGCATCTGCTCGGAGATGCCGCCGTTTACTTGTTGTGCTTGTGCGGATAGCGCCAGACTTACTGCGCAAGCGGCCATCCATAGATTCCGTTTTCTCATACCGTTTCTTTTTTGTTTTTCAAAAAACAAAGATAATGAATTAATCGTACTTTGCAAATATCCATAGAGCGATTCGCGGACATAAAAAATGGTATGCCGATGAATCAAACAACGTTTCGGGGGTTATGAAAACAAAATTGCACAGTTTTGAAAAAGTTTCTCCGCACAAAACTGCAGTTCACTAGGGAGAAAACTGCAGTTCATTCGGGAGAAAACTTTTCAGAACTGCCCTCTGACGATTTCGTTCCTCCCGACTGTTGCCCCATAACAAGGTGAAGGAACTGTTTTATAGGGGTGAAAATATCGCAAAGCCCTCTTGCAGAATGAAAAAAAAGTTGTATTTTTGCGGACGATAAATTAACAATAGAAAAACAACAGAATCAGTTGTTTACTCATGAACCATTTAGTTAAAACTGTATGAAAAAGTTTATTTCCTTTTGCCTGCTCGCTCTTATAGCAGTGCTCTCTTTCGGTTGCGAAGAAACGAAAGAATTCTCTTATTACATTCAACCCGCATCGACCGGCATGGGCTATTCGGGTATTGAATATGTAGACGGTGTGAAATCTCCGGTGAAGGAAGCGTATGATGCTATCATAGCGAAATTGATTGAACTCGAAAAGCAATATACGACAGAATGGCCGGCTAAAGTGGTCAATGACGACTACTCCGCTGCGGATGCTGATGCCAAGGCTCGTTTCGCCAAGGTGAAGAGTGCTTATGCCCAAGTGGAGAGCGAATGCAACGAGATCTTGAAGAGTATCGAAGGAAACGATGATGCTACGTTCGACATTTCCGGCCGCTTCTATCTTCAGCGCTTTGTTACGGAGATCGACCAATTCACTTATTCTTTCCAACACGGCAAGTAATCATCGGAAGGCACTATACGGCGGCCGCTTTTGTGATCAGCAGAAGCGGCCGCTTTTGTAAGGGAAAGTGTGGAAGCGGTTGAAAGATGAATAAAGTGAGAAAAAGGGAAAAGCGACCGTCGTAGACTCGACTTTTTCTTTTATCTTTGTACATTATTAAAATAAAGGATTATTCAATTCACAAACTGAGCAGAAACAGAACCGTTTTTATGAGCGAAAAAAAGAATACTTATATTGTAAAAGGGGCTTTTTTTAACTTCTTGAGTGCTTCGATCCTGACGATGACTGCCACGCAATTGGCCACGATCGTCAATGCCATCATCGTCGGGCTTTTCATCTCGCCGGAGGCTCTTTCGGGTATCAATGCATTGATGCCGGTGTGTTGCCTGATGAGTGCTTTGATCGTGCTGATATCTGTCGGTACGGGTATCCGCATCGCTCGTCTGATAGGCGACCGCAATATGGAGGGGGTCCATCGGGCTTACGCTTCAGGTCTCATTTCTGTTTTTGTGGCGGGTGGTCTTTACTCGCTCATTTTGTTTTTGGGTTGCGATAGCATTATCTCGTTTTTGTGTAATGATGAACGCATAGCTCCTTTCGCAAGGCAATATTTGCAGGTCTTTGCTTTCGTCCCGATATTGACTGTAATCGCTACTTTCTGGAACTCTTGCATTGAGATTGACGGGCGCCCTCAGTTGGTGAGCCGTATGGTTATCGCCGGCAGTTTGGTCAATGTGGCACTGTCGCTTCTCTTTATCGGAGTGTTCGACATGGGTGTGGCCGGTTCGGCTTATGCCACCCTCTTGAGTCATGTTTTCCAAATCGGCTTGGAATGGTTTTTGGGTATGCGAAAAATCGAGACATACCGCCTACATGGAGTGGCTTGGCTGAAGAAATGCAACATTTTGAACGAGATCGGTTGCAATATGCGTGAGGGGTTTGCCATGGCTATTTCGAATATATTGTTTGCCGTATTGGTATTTCTTCTCAACAGTATTGTTTTGAATACGACGGGAACAGTCGGAATGAATATATGGTCTATCTGCTTGCAGATTATGTTGCTCTCGGTGATGATCCTCAGCGGTATTTGCAATGCGGGTACAAATATCGGGTGTGTCTTGATGGGAGAGCGGAACATCCATGGCGTGTCCTCCCTCCATTCCATCGTTATCCGGCTGTTGGTATTCATTGTCTTGCCTTTTACCTTGCTGATGTTGCTGGCACCTTCGCTTTTCTTGCGCATGTTCGGAGCAAACGAAGAGATGATGCAGGCCGGGGCTGAAAATATCATCCGTATTTTTTCCCTTTGCCTTTTCCCTTTTGCCCTGTTGTTTGTTCGGCAAACATTCTTTATCATACTCCAATACTATCTGTTCGGAGCATTGGTCAGCATGGGAATGGTCATCTCCATCCTGGTGGGGGTGTGGATCCTCTCGGTGGTTTCGCCTGCCGACTTATGGTGGGGTTTCTCCTTGTCACTCATCCTTTTGAATATGGTTGTCGTTGTTCTTATATGGATGATTCATCTGAAGAAGAAGGGCACCTCGCCATTTTCGCTTATTCCTCTAAAGGATGAGGCCAAGTTTTGGGGCGTTTCGTTGCCTTATGAAGAGGCTTCACTCCACAAGGTGCTGGTCGATGGCCGTGCATTTTTGGAGGAAAACCAAACCGATGCGCTCACCTGCAACCATTGTATGATGATTTTGGACGAGCTGATAAGCAACATTCTCAAGTTTGCCAGCAAGAAAAAGAAAGAACAAAACTATGATGTAAGCATACGTTTGGCGGAAGGGAAGGTAATCATGACCTTGAAAGATGACGGCACCCCCTTCAATCCGACTCTTCCTTCCAACTATCGGGTGGAGGATCCGAGCGAAGAAGGTCCTATCGGCTTGCTGATGGTGAACAATATGGGGGCAGACATTTCCTATAAATATATGTATGGCCTGAATGTATTGACTGTTATAATATAACAACGGTGCGGACCATTGAAAAGAATCATGTCCATGATTTTTTCCAATGTATTGGACGAAATAAAAAAGGGACTGCTGATTTTGAATCAGCGTCCCTTTACTATATTGTTCAGAGAATTATTCCCATTCGATTGTCGAAGGTGGTTTTGAACTGATATCGTAGACTACGCGGTTTACTCCTTTGACCTTGTTGATGATCTCGTTGGACACCTTTGCCAAGAATTCATAAGGAAGGTGAGCCCAGTCTGCCGTCATTGCATCCGATGAAGTAACGGCACGCAGTGCAACAGTGTTCTCGTATGTACGTTCGTCGCCCATGACTCCTACCGAGCGGATAGGGAGCAGGATGGCACCTGCTTGCCAGATCTTGTCGTAAAGCCCCCATTCACGCATCAATGACATGTAAATATCATCGGCATCCTGTAGGATACGAACCTTCTCAGGTGTGATATCTCCTAAGATACGGATGCCCAGGCCCGGACCGGGGAACGGATGGCGTTTGATAAGATGCTCTTGCATACCTAATTGGATACCCACACGGCGCACCTCATCTTTGAACAACAAACGGAGCGGTTCCACCAGCTTCAGGTTCATCTCTTTAGGAAGACCGCCTACATTGTGGTGGCTCTTGATGGTTGTACCCGTGATGGAGAGTGATTCGATCACGTCCGGATAGATGGTTCCTTGTCCCAACCATTTGATATCTTTCAGCTTTCTTGCCTCTTCGTCGAACACATCGATGAAGCCTTTGCCGATGATCTTGCGTTTCTTTTCCGGATCTGTGACACCGGCCAGCTCGCTGTAGAACTTCTCTTTCGCATTCACACCGATGACATTCAAGCCAAGATGTTCGTAATCTTTCAGTACGTTTTCGAATTCATTCTTGCGCAACAGACCATGATCGACGAAGATACATGTCAGGTTCTTGCCGATCGCTTTGTTCAGCAATACGGCTGTTACCGATGAATCAACACCACCGGAGAGGGCAAGGATGACCTTGTCGTTACCCAATTTTTCCTTCAATTCGGCAACCGTTGACTCGATAAATGATGCAGGGTTCCAATCTTTGGCGCATCCGCAGATGTTCAAGAAGTTGTCCAATAGTTTGGTTCCGTCTGTTGTGTGGAATACTTCCGGGTGGAACTGTACGCCCCAAGTCGGTTCGCCCTCCACCTTGTAGGCGGCATTGGCCACGTCGTTGGTGCTTGCTATGATCTTGAAGGAAGCCGGCAGCTCGGTGATCGTGTCTCCGTGCGACATCCAAATCTGCGATCCTGCGCTGATGCCATTGAAAAGAGGGTCATTGGCGTCGATGGTTGCAAGGTTGGCGCGTCCATACTCTCGGCTGTTCGCCGATTCTACTTTGCCTCCGGATGTATAGGCTATATACTGTGCGCCGTAACAGATTCCCAAGACGGGGTATTTTCCTCGGATCTGGCTCAAGTCTGCCTTGAAGGCACTTGGGTCGTAAACCGAGTAGGGACTACCTGAAAGGATGACACCTTTCACGTCTGTTGCATCATGCGGGAATTTGTTGTACGGGACAATTTCGCAGTACATGTTCAACTCTCTGACTCTTCGTCCGATGAGTTGCGTTGTCTGTGAACCGAAATCAAGGATGATAAGTTTCTCGTGCATGCAAAATTCTGATGTTAAAATTGTTTCTGCAAAATTAGTGATTATTTTTTGAATAAGCTATACCGTTATTCTTTTTGCCATATTTCCCAGGCGGCAATGGCTTGAAGATGGAGCATTTCAAGGCCGTTTTTGACAACCGCCCCCTGCTCTTTACCCTTTTTCATGAAGAGCGTTTCTTCAGGATTGTAGACCAAGTCGTACAACAGGTGGGCCGATGTGAGCTGTTCGTAGGGAATCGGGGCGCAGGCGTCCACTTTGGGGAACATTCCGAGTGGGGTTGTGTTGACGATTACCGTGTGCGTTTGCATGATCTCCGGCGTCAGTTCTTCGTAGGTCAGGCGTGTTTCCTTGGCTGTGCGGGATACGAACGTCGGTTGGATGCCCAGTTGTTTCAACCCTTGACAGACTGCTTTCGAGGCTCCTCCCGTCCCTAAAATCAAAGCATTCTTGTGTGAAGCATTCAAGAGCGGACTGATCGAATTCTTGAATCCGATGATATCCGAGTTGTAGCCTACCAATCGTGGACGATCCGAGCCGTTTTTCTCAAATTTGATGACATTGACGGCACCGATCGCCTTGGCATCAGCGTTCAGATCATCCAAAAAGGGGATGATTTGCTGTTTATAAGGGAAGGTTACATTCAAGCCATTCAGTTCAGGATTGTCGTTGATGACGTTGGTGAACTCGTTTATTTCCGGAATCTCAAAATTGAGATATTGTGCGTCGATCTTCTCTGTTTCAAACTTTTGATTGAAGAAATTGCGGGAAAAGGAGTGTCCTAATGGAAAACCTATTAAACCATATTTCTGCATAATTGATCTGTTTATTTCGTTCCTGTATAGAGTGAGCAGATGCCGAAGGTGAGGGTTTGCGCTTTTGCTTCCTTGAATCCGACCTTTGTCAATAGGCTACGCATGACTTCGCCTTGAGGAACCACCTTGATCGATTCGGGGAGGTAGCTATAAGCCCGTTTCTCTTTCGATATCAGTCGGCCGATGTTGGGGATGACTACCTTGGAATAGATCGTGTACAACTGCTTCATGGGAAAATGTTGTGGGGTGGAAAGTTCCAGTACCATCAGATGTCCGCCCGGTTTCATGACGCGGTACATCTCGGAGATACCCTTTTCGATATCCTCAAAATTCCTGACACCGAATGCGGCGGTCACGGCATCGAATGAGTTGTTCGGGTAGGAGAGTGACGTACAGTCTTGATATTCGAAATGAAGCTGCTCTTGTACTCCTTCCTGCTGGGCTTTTTGCCGGGCGACCTCCATCATCCCTTCCGAAATATCTGCCCCCGTTATCTGTTTTGGATGCAGTTTTTTGGCCATAGAGATGGCCAAATCGCCGGTACCGGTAGCGATGTCGAGGATCGATTGAGGCGAAAAAGGGCGCAAGAAAGCAATCCCTTTCTTGCGCCATCCTTTGTCGAATCCGAATGAGAGCGTATGGTTCAGCAAGTCATATTTGTCGGCAATCGTGTCAAACATCCGTTTCACTTGGACGCCTTTGTGTTCCTTTTCGTTGTAAGGAAGGATATTTTCCGAACCGTACTGCTTCATGTCTTTGTATTATTTGCGTGATGCCAAATAGGCTGTTACATTCTTTTCGATACGATCAAGCAGATTGTCGGTCTCCGTCTTCTCGAATTTTTCGCCTGTGATATGCTCATAAAGTTCGATATAGCGGTTGCTGATGCTCTCGACAATAGCGGGAGTCATCTCCGGCATTGTCTGTCCGGCTTTACCTTGGAAGCCGTTGTCCATCAACCATTCACGAACGAATTCCTTCGAAAGCTGCTTTTGAGGTTCACCTTTGGCGAAGCGTTCTTCGTAACCTTCCAGGTAGAAATAACGAGAAGAGTCGGGAGTATGGATCTCGTCCATGAGGTAGATCTGTCCATTATGCTTGCCGAATTCATATTTGGTGTCCACAAGGATCAAGCCTCTCTTCTCAGCAATTTCAGATCCTCTCTTGAACAAAGCCAATGTATACTTCTCCAACAGTGCATACTCTTCGGGTGTTGCCAATCCTTTTGCCAGGATTTCTTCTTTAGAGATATCTTGGTCGTGTTCGCCGATTTCCGCTTTTGTAGTAGGAGTAATGATAGGTTCGGGGAAACGTTGATTCTCACGCATTCCTTCAGGAAGCTTAACTCCGCAAATTTCGCGGACGCCACTCTTGTAAGCACGCCAAGCACTGCCGCAAAGATAACCACGAACGATCATCTCGACCGGGAATCCTTCGCAACGAACACCGACGGTTACCATAGGATCGGGGGTGGCCAATTTCCAGTTAGGGCAGATGTCGGTTGTAGCATCCAGGAATTTGGCTGCAATCTGGCTTAACATTTGTCCTTTGTAAGGGATACCTTCCGGCAAAATCACGTCGAATGCCGAGATACGGTCTGTAGCTACCATGACCAATAAATCACTGCCTACGCTGTAAACGTCGCGTACTTTGCCATGATAGACACTCTGTTGTTCTGGAAAATGAAAATCTGTTTTTACTAAAGCTGCTTTCATAACGCTTGATAATTATTTTGTAAGATTGTTTGTCTCTTTTGCAGCGGTCCGTTGTTTGGTCCGGTCGAATTTGTCGTAAGCTTCGACAATTCGCTGCACCAGCTTGTGCCGCACAATATCTTTCTTGGTAAACTCAACCCGACCGATGCCATCGACACCCTTCAATACGTTCATGGCTTCCTTCAAACCGGAAGTGGCTGCAGCGGGAAGGTCTATCTGTGTCATGTCGCCGGTGACGATCATTTTGGCATTGGTGCCGAGACGAGTGAGGAACATCTTGATCTGGTGTGTCGTTGTGTTCTGCGCTTCATCAAGAATGATCACGGCGTCGTTCAGTGTGCGTCCTCTCATAAAGGCCAAAGGAGCAATCTGAATGACATTGTTCTCCATATATTCCTTCAGTTTGACGGCCGGAATCATATCCTGCAAGGCGTCATACAGCGGTTGCAGATAGGGGTCGAGTTTGTCTTTCATTTCACCCGGAAGAAATCCCAACTTCTCGCCGGCTTCCACGGCCGGACGGCTGAGGATAATTTTGCGGGCCATTTTGTTTTTCAAAGCTTTGACGGCGAGTGCGATGGCGATGAAGGTCTTGCCCGATCCTGCCGGTCCGGTGGCGAAGACAAGATCATTCTCATCGAAAGCCTTTACCAACAACTGTTGGTTTTCCGTGCGTGCAATGATCGGTTTTCCGTTCATGCCGTGAATGATCAAGTTCTCTTGTTTGACAATGGTCGGGCCTTTGCCTTTGACAAGATCGATGATTACTTCTTCCGACAACATGTTGAACTCTTCGCAATACTTTTCTATCTCACGGATTTTCTTCAGGAAGAGTTCTGATTCCTCCTCATCGCCGATCACTTTCATGACATTTCCCCGGGCCACGATCCGCAGTTTGGGAAATAAGGTTTTGATCAACTGCATATTGCTGTTGTTGACCCCATAGAAGATAACCGGATCTACCGTTTCAAGAATGTATATACGTTCAATCATTCACGTTTGCTTTGTTTACAATATGATGCAAAATTAGAAATAAATTTCAGAAATAGACTTGAAAACCTACCTCTTTTTACCCTTGTTCATTACCTTGTTCATTGTCGGTCTCCTTTTGCGGCTTGAGCACAACGCCCAAGCTTTTCTTGCCGTCCATCTTGATTACGATAGGATCATCGAAATGAACATGCCGCAGATAGGTCGTTTCTTCGACGGCCGGCAGTGCATTCAGATAGGCTTCATCGAACGAACCGTCGTGATTATACGGGTTGATGGTGAAGTATCCCACTCCGAACGATGTCAAGTTTTGGAAGAAATGGGTTCCTTGGCTGGGGTCGATGCGGTAGTTCTCCAATCCGCATTCCACGATGACGCGTGCATTGCAGATGTGCGGCCATTTGACCGGAATGCCCAGCCATGGGTCACTGCTTCCCCAGCGTCCCGGTCCGATCAGGATATAATTCTTGTCCGTTCCGGTGAATTGTCGGTTCATTTTCTCTATCTCGTAGGCTACCAGTTGGTTGTTGGAGGCGTTGAACGATTCGCTTTTGACGTAGATGATGTCATGTACATCGTTGGAAATGCCATGTCCCAGCACACTTTTCGACGAGAGAATGGTTGATTCTTGCGGCACATGTGTCAGATCCTCTTCCATGACCTCCTTATTGTCAACGATCGGTCTGATCTGCAACAAGAAGAAAGAAGCCTTGTGGGGATCCTCTTTGTTTAGGTTGACGGCAAACTCTATTTCGACGGGGCGCCCCATTTCCTCCTGGCCAATCTTCAGAATCTGGTCAAGCGTCTCCGCCAAGGGGAAGACATCATGCTGCAGAATATTGACGAACGAGATGATTTTTCGCCCGCCGGGATAGTATCCGTCGCGGATGATCATGTCATACGGATCATAGGTCGAGACGATATAGCGCAGTGAACCGTCGGCATCTGCCTCTTTGATGGTCAGTTTCTTCAGGTTGAAAGCATCGTTTACCGAGAAATGGTCGGCCATTTTCTCGTCACTCAAATCCAAAGCATAGAAACGCGTCTGCGTCTCTTTCAGCGCAAAGTCGAGCGAGCTCATCTGCAAAATACTGTGCGGATGCAATGGCGAGAAGCGGAGCGTCACGCCTCCGTCCACGATATACTTGCCCAATCCGAGGGCAATATTGGCAATACCGTCTTCTGCCTTCTCGTTGCCGATAGGGTAGAAGTTCAGCGAGCGTGCCACACCTGATATAGTCGGGTAGAAATGGTCGCCATAGCGAGTGCCGACCACCTCCTGCAGTACGATGGCCATCTTCTCTTGATCGATCAGATTGGAGGTGGCAGTCATGTAAGCCTTGCTGTCGTGATAGAAGACCGATGCGTATACTGCCTTGATCGCATTGCTGACATTGCGCAACATCTCATACTTGTCGTCCGCTTTAGGAACCATATAGGTGGAATAAATTCCGGCAAAAGGCTGGTAGTGCGAATCCTCCAACAGGCTTGACGAACGGACGGCAATGGGCCCTTTGACCACGTCGAAGAACGCCATCAAGTCCTCTATCAGGCGCGTTGGTAAGCTGGCCCGCAGAAAATATTTCAGGATTGTCTCGTCGTCGGTATCGGCCAAGGCGATTTGGAGCAGGTCATTTGCCTCCATGAACTCATCGAAGATATCGGTACAGATCACGACTGTCTTCGGTATGTTGATCAGGAAATTCTCGCGTTCCAGCTTGGGATAGCGCTTGATCATCGCCCCGATGAAAGCCAGACCACGCCCTTTTCCTCCGAGCGACCCGTTGCCGATGCGGGCGAAGTTGCTGTATTCGTCGAATCTGTCCTTTTGGTAGATGGCCACGACGCCCGAGTTTTTCATTCTTCTGTACTGCACGATCAGGTCAAAGATCAGCTTCCGTGCCTCGTTCATGTCCTTATAGTCGCTCACGTCTATCTTCTTCAGCACCTCGGCCGGTGGGAACATGGCCCGTGAATAGAAGAATCGGGAGAAATGATTGCGGCTCAAGTGGTAGACAAGTGAGTCATCAGGAATCTTGAACACCTTCTTTTGCAGATCTTTCAAATCCTTGATTCGCATCACCTCCTTTCTCGTTTTGGGGTCGATGATGAGGAAATCGCCGAATCCGAACCGCTCCATGATCTTCTTCCGAAGGTCTTGCGGGTAGCTTTTCGAGTTCTTGTCTATGAACGATGCTCCCAACTCTTCGGCATAGATATGGTTGGCCGATTCTGATGATTCGAGAATGAAGGGAATGATTTTCCCCGTCTTACGGACATATTGTCCGAATTTGTATCCGGCATATGGGTCCTTCACGTCATCGTGCATGAAGCTCATGTCGGAGATGATTCCCAATATATTGTTTTGATACTGTTCGAATATGCGGACCGCCTCTTCGTAGGTGCGGGCCAACTTGATCTTGGGACGTCCGCGCATACGCAATGTTTTTTGGTGATCGTTCAGAGCCTCTTTGGCAAACTCCTGACTCTGTTCGAGAACGAACTTGTAGAGATGGGGCAGGGTTGAGGAATAGAAACGGATGGAGTCCTCTACCAGGAGGATAATCTGCACTCCGACGCTGGCCACATCGTGTGGGGCGTTCATCTTGTCCTCGAGCAGTTTGATGATGGCCATCAGCAGTTCGGCATTTCCTAACCAGCTGAAAACATAGTCGATAGCACTCAGATCCTCATTTGCCAGCCGTTTGGACACCTCCTTCGAGAAGGGAGTCAGCACGACGATCGGGATGTTGGGATAATGCACCTTGATCTCTTTAGCTACGGAGAAGATGTCGCGGTTGTCCATGTTCGGCATGCAGATGACCAGCTCGAAATTTCTGCTTTCCAACTCTTCGAGAGCCTCCTTTTCGGTGGTGGCCTGCGTGAAGCGTGGGGGGTATCTCAGGCTGAGAGCCGTGTATTCATTGAAAATCTGCTCGTCTACGCGTCCGTCGTCTTCCAGCATGAATGCGTCATACTTGGTAGCGATCAGCAATACATTATAGATACGTTTGTTCATGAGGTTGGCGAACGGTGTGTCCCTGAGCACCAACTCTTTCAGATTAGGCAGTCTGCTCATATTCGTTACAGATTATCTTTTATCCAATTTGTTGCTTCGGCCAATGTCTCCGGTTTGCCCACATCCAGCAGTTTCAGTTCCGGCGCATTATACGCTTGGATATTAGTGCGCGCACAGATGGAGAGGTAGAATTGGATGATAGGAAACTTCCCCGTCCACTCTTCCATCCATCGGAAGATCTCCGGGGAGATGATATGGATGCCGCTGAATGCATACTCGGAGTAGTGTTCGGGGTTGAAATAGGGATAATACGATTTCACTTCGCCCGTCTCACGGTTGCGCCATCCGCACAGTTTGTTCTCTTTGTCGAAGAGCAGGTAGCGGGATGTCTTGCGTTGGCTGACCAACAAGGTGGCCAAACTTTGGCTCTCGATATGTTTTTGGTAGAGCTCCCGCAGGTCGACATTCGAGAAGATGTCTACATTGTGAACCAAGAAAGGCTCGTCGCCATCCAAAAATCGGGATGCGTGCTTGATGCCTCCGCCCGTATCCAGTAGATACTCCCGTTCGTCGGAGATATGGATATTGGCATCAAAATTCTTGTTCTCGTTCAGAAAATCGATAATCTGTTGTCCCAAATGGTGGATATTGATTGTGATGTCATCGAATCCGGCCTCTTTGAGCTTGAGGATGACATGCTCCAGCATTGCTTTCCCATTGACGGGAAGCAGAGCTTTGGGCGTTGTGTCTGTCAACGGTTTTAACCGGTTGCCCAGCCCAGCTGCAAAAATCAGTGCTTTCATAGATTAGACTCCATTATTTGTTCTATGTTTTGTTCTCTGTGTGTTAATTGTACTTTCACCCCAAACTTCTGATGAAGGTGTTCGGCCACATGTTGCGCCGAATAGACGGAACGATGTTGACCGCCTGTGCATCCGAAGCAGATCATCAGGTTGGTGAACCCGCGGTCCATGTAGCGTTTGACGGATGCATCGACAATAGCGTAGACATTGTTCAGGAATGTGGTAATCTCTCCGTCCTCTTCGAGGAAGCGGATTACCGGCTCATCCAGTCCGGTGAAGTGGTTGTACCGCTCGTACTTGCCCGGGTTGTTGATCGAACGGCAGTCGAACACGAAGCCGCCCCCGTTGCCTGTCGGGTCGTTGGGTATACCTCTTTTGTAGGCGAAACTGACGATCTTCACCACCAGTTGCCGTCGTTGCAGGTCGTCCGAAAACTGCTTCAGGTTGGTCAGTTGGCGGAGTACCTCGCAGAGGTATGGATATTCGGGATAGTCGTCTTTCAGCAATTGGCGCAGGTTCTCGATGGCGAACGGAACGCTTTGGATGAAGTGCGGTTTCTTCTCGAAATAGCCGCGGAAGCCGTAAGCACCCAACACTTGCAAGGTGCGGAACAATACGAAATGCCGCAACTGGCTGAGGAAATAATTCTCGTCGATGGGCATATAATGGCCGAGTGCATCCATATAGTCCGCCAACAGTTCCCGGCGCAATTCTTCCGGATAGTTTGCCTTGGCTTGCCATAGAAACGATGCTACGTCATAGAAAACCGGCCCTTTTCTGCCGCCTTGGAAGTCGATCAGCCACGGCTCGCCCTCTTTTATCATCACGTTGCGCGACTGGAAATCGCGGTAGAGGAAAGTGGCTGATGCGCTGCGCAACAACACTTCCGCCATCTTTTGGAAGTCATCCTCGAGGAGATTTTCCTGAAACTCCATGCCCGTGGCTTTCAAGAAGCAATATTTGAAGTAATTCAGATCCCACAAAATGGAGCGCCGATTGAAATCTGCCAGCGGATAGCAGCGACTGAAGTCGAACCCTTCGGCTCCCGCAAACTGAATTTTGGGCAGTAGCCGGATGGTCTTGTGCAGCAACCGTTTCTCTTCGTCGTCGAACACGCAACTTTTGCGCCCTTTCTCGATGGCATCGAACAGCAGCGTGTTGCCCAAATCCTCCTGCAGATAGAATTGGTGGTCGTCTGAATGGATGAATACCTCCGGCACCGGCAGCCCCTTCTCGCGGAAGTGGCGGGCCATGTAGATGAACGCTTGGTTCTCGTCGGGCGACGTTCCGCTCACACCGATCAGTGTCCGCGCTCCTTTGAGCCGGAAATAGCGGCGGTTGGAGCCGGACGATGGCAGTTCGGTCATCTCTTCGGCCGCTTGTCCGACATACGACAAGTATAGATCTTTTAATGCTTTAGACACCATAATCAACTATAAAGAATTATATTCAGCGAGGGCTTTTCTCCCTCTTTCGAAGTGGCTAAGTTAGCAATATATTTTGAAACAAAAAAATCCGAGGCAGATTCCTTTCAGATTGCCTCGGATTTTTATCAGTTTGTCATGCGGCTTGCAGTTGTGGCGAGCCGTACATAGTCTTTTTTAGAGGATGCCTTGTGCCATCATTGCTTTGGCAACCTTCATGAATCCTGCCACGTTGGCACCCTTTACATAGTTGATGTAACCGTCAGGCTGCGTGCCGTATTTGACGCATTGCTCGTGGATATTCTCCATGATGCTCTGCAACTTCTGGTCTACCTCTTCGCTGGTCCAGCTCAGTTTCTGGGCGTTTTGTGTCATTTCCAATCCTGATACGGAAACACCGCCGGCATTGGCAGCCTTGCCCGGAGCGTAGAGAATCTTCGCTTTCTGGAACTCTTCGATGGCTTCCGGGGTAGAAGGCATGTTGGCACCTTCCGATACGGCGAAACAACCATTGGCCAAGAGGGCGCGTGCATCGTCGCCGTTGATCTCGTTCTGCGTGGCACTCGGCATAGCGATGTCGCATTTCTCACCCCAAGGACGGGCACCTGCCACGTACTTGACGCCGTAAGTTTCGGCATATTCGCGGATACGGCCGCGGTAGAGATTCTTCAATTCCATGATGTAGTCCAGCTTTGCGCGGTCGATACCGTCCGGGTCGTAGATGTAACCGTCCGAGTCGGACATCGTTACAACCTTGGCACCCAAAGAGATCAGCTTTTCTACCGTATATTGTGCTACGTTGCCCGAGCCGGAAACGCAGACGGTTTTCCCTTCGATGTCGATGTTGCGTGTCTTCAGCATCTGCAACAAGAAGTAGACGTTGCCATAACCTGTAGCCTCGGGACGGATCAGTGAACCGCCGAACTCGAGACCCTTGCCGGTGAATGTACCCGTATTTTCGCGGGCCAATTTCTTGTACATGCCGTACATGTAGCCTACTTCGCGGCCACCTACGCCGATGTCACCCGCCGGTACATCTGTGTCCGGACCGATATGGCGCCACAACTCCATGACGAATGCCTGGCAGAAACGCATGATCTCGGCGTTGCTCTTGCCGCGCGGACTGAAGTCCGAACCACCTTTGCCACCACCCATTGGCAATGTAGTCAACGAGTTTTTGAATGTCTGTTCGAAAGCCAAGAATTTCAAGATAGACAGATTGACAGAAGAGTGGAAGCGGATACCTCCTTTGTACGGGCCGATGGCATTGTTGTGCTGGATACGGTAGCCCATGTTGGTGCGGATGTTGCCCTGATCGTCTGTCCACGTTACGCGGAATGAGAAGATGCGGTCAGGAATACAGAGACGTTCGATCAAATTCGACTTTTCAAACTCTGGATGTTCGTTGTAAACCTCTTCAATTGTACCTAATACTTCTGAAACGGCTTGATGATATTCCGGCTCATTGGGGAATCTCCGCTTCAGCATGTCTAACACTTCGTTTGCTTTCATTGTCTTTGTTATTCTTTGTAAAACGTAAAATGTATATAGTTATGCTATAAGCTATAAATTGTTGTTTGGGATAAAGAAACCACCATGGGAACGTGCATTTCTTATATCATTCGCAAAGATATGTCGTTTGAATGAAATATGCAAAAAAAGAAAGAAAAAATAGTTGAAAAAATTAGATTTTTCATTTTTTAATCTTCCCTTCTTACATTTTGTCACGTTTTCGGCCTCTCACGTTCTTATAGATAGGCACAAATACGATAATGGCGGAAGCAATGATGGCAAACACGGTCTGGCCCGTGATCTCTTCCGTCGACGTGAGGAGGATATAACACAAGAATCCCCACAACAATATGAAACAAACGATCTGACTGTTCGATAATTTACGCTTTGCCATATACCAATGATTTTGTAGGCAAAAGTAAGTTTTTTCTGCGAAATGAGCAACCCTTTAGCAAAGCCTCTTCAAGGGTTGTTTTTTCATTCCCGAGCTTCGCGGAAATTTCTCCATAGTAAATTGCAGTTTATTCGGCACAAAACTACAGTTTTCCCCCGAATGAACTGCAGTTTTGTGCCGAGAAAACTTTTTCATATACAAGACCTTTTTTGCAGCGACTGCCGTATATGTTTCGCAGAGGTCCTGTTGTTTGTTCTTTGGCTTTATTATATTGGAATATGTAGTTTTCGTTTATATATATATGATATAAAAGAAATCGAGTGAATCTGACACTCTCTTTTTTCATCTCCTCACCGCTTCAGAAATCCATACTCATATACTTTGGGTTCTATCTTTTGGGCGAGAACCTTCAGGGCTTGGCGAAGATCGGCCATGAGTTGGTACT
>CAVJQR010000001.1:35421-51090 GCA_963651605.1 Agathobaculum sp. | reverse complement strand
CCCGTGATCAGTGACGAAACGGCTATCTCCACCGTGAATGGAGTCTATAGCCAATGGCAACCTCTAAGCTCGTCGCTTACTTTTATCATCGAGCTGAACTCGAACAATCTTATCTCGTTCGAGGGGGAAGAGTCGGAAGCGGGCCCGTTGAACAGCCGCTTCGAGCAAGCTGCCGATACGTGGTATCAGATCAAAGTGTTCAACCGTCTTTTCTTGGGTATCTCCAACGACAATGAAAATATATCGCTCGTGACGGATGCCTACCAGAAAGGAAAGGTCACGGAGGCGGGCTACAATGCTGCCATAGGCAAGGCAAAACTCTTGCGCGGGTTGGCTTATTTGTATCTGGTGCAGCTCTGGGGCGAGGTGCCAATCTTCACGGAAACGGGCGGAAGTACGACAGAACGCCAGTCGATCGACGATGTGTACAATCAGATCATTGACGACTTGACCGGTGCAGAGTCGTTATTGCTCGACTATGCGGGCGACCCCGTTACCCCTTCCAAACAGGCGGCTCAAGCACTTTTGGCAAGAGCTTATCTGACGTGGGGCGACAATCCGCTGTCGCAATCAGAGGTGGAAGCCATTGCCGAGAGCCAAACGGATCCCGCCTTTTCGAAGAACGACTCGCGATTGGAGAAGGCTGTCGAGTATGCCAATAAGGTGATCAACAGCGGTTTGCTGGCACTAGATAGTGACTACTCGAAACTGTTCGGCCGCGATTACGAAAGCAACAAGCGAGGCACCAACGAGCATCTGTTTACCATCAAGCACGATGGCGACGCCAACGACGCACAAGGCAACCACCAGACGCACTGTTCGTGGACATTCCCTTTCCAAAACGGAGAGAATGGCCAGGCCTTTACGGAGAACCATACGGAGGTGGCCGACGTAACCCTCTACGACGATTGGTATGCGGAGCAGCCGAACGACAAGCGATTGGCCAAGACCTATTTCACAAAGCTGGTGAACCCCGAGGACGGATATGAGTATACCTACTACTCTCCGATCTATACACCGATCAATGGCAAGGGTGTAGACCAATCCTATACGGATGCGGAAAATTTGGAAATCACCTACAATTCTGTCGATCGTATCGAGGTGCGCTATGCCGAGGTGCTGCTTATCAAGGCAGAAGCACTGGTACAGTTGGGCCGCAATGCGGAAGCAGCCGAGCCATTCAACCAATTGCGTACACGTGCCGGTATCGAAACAGTCACTGCCCCAACGTTTGATCAGATCAAGCGCGAGTGGGACTATGAGTTCACGTACGAGCAGAAGAAGTTGCTCAATACCTACCGTTGGAAGAACTTGATCGCTTCGGTACAGGAAGTAGCTTCCTACGAACACTTCGACGATAGCTATGCCGTCTCGGGTGATACGGGGCGTGATGGCAGCAGTGTCTCATCCTTCTTTGCCAAGATCCACAAACACCTGGTAGCGAAGTACAACAATGTCAGAGGACGTCACTATCGCCAGCCGATTCCGACAGGATTGAGCGGTGAGAACTTGGGCATCCTCCCTCAGAACCCGGGTTATTAATAAGAAGGAGGTCGTATGAAATTGGTGTCAAAACCCATCATCGCCTTGCTGCTGGCCATCGTGGTCGGCATCTTGGCGGGCCTCTTTATTCCTGAAGAGGTTATGAAACCTGTGTTGGTTGTCAAGCAACTTTGCGGACAAATCATCTTTTTCTTAGTGCCGTTGATCATTGTCGGATTCGTCGCCCCCTCCATCGCTTCGTTGCAAGGGAAGGTATCCAAGCTGATTCTCTTTGCCTTTTCGTTGGCCTATCTCTCATCGATCGGGGCCGCCTTCTTCTCGATGGCGGTGGGGTATCAGGTCGTTCCACTTTTGCATATCGAGCCGGCCGAGGAGTCATTGCGAAGATTGCCCGAGGTCTTGTTCAAGGTGGAGATTCCTCCGCTGTTGAATGTGATGAGTGCACTGCTCATTTCTGTCTTTGTCGGGTTGGGATGTATCTGGACTAACTCGAAGGGGATAGCGGAGTTGCTGAACCAATTCCGTGATATTGTCCTGCAATTGGTGAATCGTATCCTGGTTCCTCTCTTGCCCCTCTATGTGGCCGCCAACTTTTGCGCCCTGGCTTACGAAGGAAATATCTCTCGGTTGGGTGTCTTTCTCCCGGTAATTCTCATTGTGATCGTCTGCCATTACGTATGGTTGCTGGTGCTTTATCTGTTGGCTTCGCTCTATTCCGCGAAAAACAGCGGGCAGGTGGTGAGGTATTATGGCCCGGCTTATCTCACAGCACTCGGCACGATGTCGTCGGCCGCTACCTTGGGCGTGGCGCTTGAGTGCGCCCGTAAGAGTCCGGTGCTGGACAAGGATGTGTCGGCTTTCTCCGTACCTTTGTTTGCCAACATTCATCTTTGCGGCTCGGTCCTGACGGAGGTCTTCTTCGTTTGTGTGGTCTCCCAATTGCTGTATGGGCACCTTCCCGAGCCCTCCACCCTGGTCTTGTTCATTTTCTTGCTCGGCGTGTTTGCCGTTGGTGCACCGGGGGTGCCCGGCGGTACGGTGTTGGCTTCGTTGGGTATCATTGTTTCTGTCTTGGGATTCGACGATGCCGGCACAGCCATGCTGATCGCCATCTTCTCTTTGCAGGATAGTTTCGGTACGGCTTGCAATGTGACGGGCGATGGGGCGCTGACATTGATCACCCAAACCTTTGCCAAACGTCATGTACAGCAAGCAGCAACCGAGGCGGAAGCGGTTTAATTTTGAATAATCTGAAAGGCTTTGCCGAATAGGAAAGGGGAGTATTGCCTGAGCTATTTGCCCGGCAATGCTCCCCCTTTCTGCTATTTTTCGGGCCTCTTTTCGTAAATATTTTCCTTATGTATGGCACAATTTAGCCAATTTATCCTCACCTTTGCAACGCATTTGCTTTTTGAATGCAATGAAAGACACTTACTAAAAACGTTACATAATGGTTAGAAAATTATTGTCAATGGTGTGCTTCGTCCTCCTTCTTCAGTGGCAAGCACAGGCTCAGAGCCGTCCTGTCGTTTCGGTGTTGGGCGACTCGTATTCAACATTCGCCGGATTTATCCCCGAAGGGTACGACACTTGGTATGGAAGAACCGATCCTGATGCCGACAAGACGGATGTTACCCAAGTGGAACAGACATGGTGGTGGCAACTGATCAAGAACGGCGGTTACAAAATGGGTATGATCAATTCATGGTCGGGGGCAACGATCTGCAACACGGGCTACTACGATCGCGACTATACTGTGCGCTCTTTCTTGACGCGTTGCCTCAATTTGGGCAATCCCGACATTATTTTGATCTGTGGCGCGACGAACGACAGTTGGGCCGGTGTGAAGATGGGCGACTATGTCTATGAGGATTGGCGCCGTGCCGACCTCTACTATTTCCGTCCGGCCATGGCGAAAATGCTGCGTGATATCCAACAACACTATCCCAATGCGGAGGTTTATTTTATCTTGAACACGCAGTTGAAGGAAGAAGTGAACGAGTCTGTGGCGCAAATCTGCAAGCATTACGGCGTGGAGCTCATCCGTTTGCATGACATCGACAAGATGTCAGGCCACCCTTCTGCTGCAGGCATGAAGAGTTTTGCCGATCAAGTGCTCGAGGTTTTGAAGAAAAACAAATAAGAAAACGAATGTCCCATACCGCTCGGTTCGTTCTTTCCTTGCGGTGTGAGACATTCGTTTCAGTTGAATCAGAGCATCTCGCAAGAGGATGCCCAATAGATTATATTTCCACCTTCCGGTTGACTGCTTTCAAGGTGTCGCTCCATTGTCGGGCACATTCGTATCCCTCATCGTATAAGGCTTTCAACTTTTTCGGATTGTTCTCCGTCCGTCCTACTTGCAGGGGGGCAACGGGGCGGATCACGATCGCCTTTCCTTCCTTTTCCAATCCCTCGATAAAATCCAAAACCTCGTTGTAATGCTTGTAGCGCAGCTTGAGTTGTTCTCGCAAAGCAGGGTATTGCTTGTAGATAAAGAGCGGAAGATGAAAATCTTTGTCGGCTTTTCGATACCCCTTGTTGCGGGTCAAAATGATAATATTCTGCTGATAGCCGTCGGCCATTGCCCTTTTGATGGGGATGGCATCGCTCACCCCGCCGTCGACCATCGGCACCCCGTCCACATAGCTCACCGGACAGAGCACGGGAAGTGTGCAGGATGCTTTGCAAGCGTCCAACAGTCGCCGGTAGTTGTGCTTCTCTTCGAAATAGACAGGTTGCCCCGTTTGGCAATCAGTGGCTACCATCACGAACCGTTCGGGGGCAGCTTCGTACGCAGCATAGTCGAACGGGTAGTAACGATCCGGGTACTCGTAGAAGAGAAAGTCCAGATCAATGTATCCGTGCCCTTTCAAGAAGTGTTTCAATCCTATGTAGTTATGCTTCTTCAACAGCTCGACGTTGCTGTAGTAGGAGCGTCCCCGCTGATGGGAAGCATACGAGATGCCATTGCTGGCACCGGCTGAAACGCCAATGGTGTAGGGGAACCATATATTGTTGTCCATGAAATAGTCCAATACTCCCACGGTGAAAATGCCACGCATTCCGCCTCCTTCAAGGACTAATCCCGTGGGTTGGGTAACGTCAAAGTGGGTCATATCGCTCATTTGCTTTGCGGTATTTGGTCGGTTATACGAAACTCTTTCGTCGCTTGGCGGACAGGAAGATACATTACTTTCGGGTACATGAGATCCAAAAAACGGAGATCTTCCGGACTGGGTACGACCTCGATGCGGACACGCGTGATGCCTGCCCGCACAAACCCCAGCTCTTTGGCGGCCGCTGTCGAGACGTCGATGATACGACTCTTCTTGCGCGGGCCGCGGTCCATGATGGAAACAATCACACTCTTCAGATTGTTCAGGTTGGTGACGCGCACGAACGTGCCGAAAGGCAGTGTCCGGTGGGCCGCCACCATGTCATCTTGGTCGTGGACATATCCACTGGCTGAGGCACGGCCATGGAACTTCACGTGATAGTAGGAGGCCAATCCCTCTTCCGTTTGCGCATGGACGGGGCGGAAGAGGAGCGATCCGAGGGTCACGATGAGGAGCGAGCGGTAGCGACGGCAGAGTTTCATGTCGGGTTGTCTCTACTGTTATGGGAGAAGCTCCGCGAGTTTTGTTTGCAGCTCTTCACCCATCAAGTTACGGGCGATAATATTGCCGTCAGGATCGAGCAATACATTGGCCGGAATACCGCGCACGGCATAGAGCGCCGGTACCTCTGCATCCCAATATTGCAGGTCGGAGACATGCGTCCAGGTCATGTTGTCGTTGTGTATTGCCTTCATCCATTTCGCGTGGTCGCTGTCTAACGATACGCTCAAGATGGTGAATTTCATATCTTTATACTTCTCGTAGGCCGTAACAAGGTTAGGATTTTCCACACGGCAGTAGGGACACCACGATGCCCAGAAGTCGATCAGTAGGTACCTTCCTCTGAAGTCTGCAAGGTTTACGTTGGTTCCCGTCGTATCGGGCAGGGTGAAAAGCGGTGCTTCCTTGCCGATCTGCACATTTTCCAGCCGACCGATGATCTGATCCAAGTCTTTTACATAGGGGCTTTCCTCCAGCGATTCCTCCAGTTTGCTGCGGGTATCCTTCAGGCTGTCCAACGGAAGTTGGTAGGTGAAGTAGCGATAGAGATAGAAAGCGGCCGCAGGCGAGGTGGGGTATTTCGATACAAGACTGTCGATGTTGAAGCCTTCGTTGAATACCTTCTCTTGGTTTTCGAGGAAAATACGGTTCACTTCCGAGTTTTCAACGGATACGATCTCCTCGTCTTCGCTGTTCAGTTTGATTTTCAATGCTTTGTTTTCCAAAAAGAACTGGGCGGGATGTCCCATCTCTTCGGTAACAAGGCCATAAAGCAATGGTTGTTCCACTTTTCCGCTGAAGGAAAATCGGCCGTTTTCTATCGTGGTGGAGTCGACGGTGAAGAACATTTTGTTTCTGAACGACTTCAGGTAGATCATTCCTTCTGCCGGCCCCTCTATTTCTCCTTCGATCCGATACCCGTCAGGTGCCTGTTGGCAGCTGAAAAGCGAGAAGGCGAGAGCGGTTGCTAATCCAACTAATTTTTTCATATTACTTCTGTTTATTTTGTGCTATTCGTTAACGACGGATGCTTGTACCGTCCTTTTTTGAGCGTTATCTTTCCATATTCAATGGCCCGCATCGGGCATTGGTGGATGCAGGCCAGGCACTGTACACAATGGTTGCCCCACTGCGGTCCCTCTTCGCGGCGCACTTGTATGTTGGCGGTCGGGCAGAGCTTGGCGCAACGTCCGCATTTCGTGCATGCTTCGGTCGCATAATAGGCCGTTTTCCTTTTCGTGTAGTGGGCAAACAACGGATAGACGCAGCTTTTCAATGCCGCGAATGAGCCGGCATGATAGAGCTCGGGCACCGCTTTCCGCTGTCGGATAGCCTCCACGATTTGGGCCACCCGCCGCGGAGCTTGCTGCAACTTGGCCTGCTCCACTGCTTTCGGATCGACATCGAAGCCGGGCAGCAGCAGATAGCTGTTCGGCATCGTGACGGAAAAGGTGGCTTGCAACGTGTGGTTTTTCAGATGCCGTTGCACGATCTTGTCCGTCCGTCCGCAATCATCGCCACAAGTACATACCGCATAAATCGGCTGTCCGTGGTAGTTTTGCCACTGCAGGCGGTCGATGAAATCCAACATCGGGAGGGCAGGCCCCCATGAATGGACAGGAAAGACGAAGAGTATATAGCGGCTCTGCGCCACATCCGGATGGCTCTCCGCCCGGCTATGGACGCGCACGGTAGGCAGTTGCAACTGCTTGGCCAGCTCTTTGGCGACCCATTCCGAGTTTCCTGTTCCTGAAAAGAAAAATACCATACGCTTATATTTCGGCGGTAAAAATACGGAATATTTTGATTATATGGAACTTTTGCCGCGGAAAAGCACCAAGAAGGAGGGGAGCCCACAGAAAAAAACAGTCCGGTTTCGAAAAAATAGCATCCGTTCAAATCGGAGTTTACTCCCGAACGAACTGCAGTTTTGTCGGCATGAAACTCGAGTTTTGTCCCGAGTGAACTGCAGTTTTCTCCGCAGAAACTTCCGATGGATTCGGGAGAAGCTTTTCTAAAATATTCGAACGATAAAAAAATGCTCTTAAAATAATGGGAATAGTATAGGAAGAAAAATAAAAAAATATAAATTTGCATACTATTGAACAGAAACGAATTTGTCATGGAGAATATAATAGAAGTCAGGAACTTGAGGAAGGCATACCGGGGAAAGACGGTGCTCAATGGCATCAACTTCGCCATCCGGCGGGGCGATGTGGTCTCCATCATCGGTCCATCGGAGTCGGGTAAAAGTACATTCCTTCGATGTCTCAACCTGTTGGAGCGCCCCGATGCGGGTGAGATACTGGTGGGTGGAAAGAATATCCTGGCACCTGATACGGACATTGCCAAGATACGGCAGAAGATGGGCATGGTATTTCAGTCGTTCAACCTCTTCGATCATCTTACGGTGTTGGAGAACGTCACCATCGGCCCGCGGAAGTTGTTGGGGCAAAGCAAAGACGAAGCGATGGTGCGGGGCCTGGATCTGTTGCAACTGGTCGGACTGGGCAACAAAGCCATGGTCAAGCCTTCGCAGTTGTCCGGCTCGCAAAAGCAGCGCGCTGCCATAGCCCGTTGCTTGTCGATGGCACCGGAGATCATCCTCTTCGACGAGCCGACCTCGGCACTCGACTTGACAATGGTGAGCGAAGTGTGGGGCGTGATCCAACAGCTGGCCAAGCAGGGAATGACTATGGCGATCGTGACGCACGAGATGGAGTTTGTCCGCAACATCTCCTCCCGCATTCTTTTTATGGGCAAGGAGGGTGTTTATGAAGAGGGTACGCCCGATCAGATTTTCGATCATCCGCAGTTGGAGCAGACGCGCACCTTCATCAACCAAATCCACTCGTTCACCTATGTGATCGACAACGAGCGGTACGACTTCTTCGAACTGCAAAATACGTTGAATATGTTTGCCATCCGCTGTTTTCTGAAGGAGAGCGAGCGGTATAACTTGTCGCTTCTCATCGAAGAGATCCTGCAGATTGCCCCGGTAGCGACCGGCTTGACACTGACTGTCGACTATGCCGAAAAATCAAAGACGAAGTCTGTCGCCATTCTCTTGCCTGACGGTGTCGCATCGTTTGTCGATCCCGAAGCCGGAGCCGACGAGCTCAGCATGCAGATCATCCATGGGCTCAGCTCAGACATCAGCGACGAGGTGTTGCCCAACGGCCAGCGGAAGATAACATTTGTTCTTAACTCTCAGATTCAGTCAAGATGAAAACAGACAAACCATACAATCGTTTTCCCTTGTTGCTGGCCCTTTTGATGGGCTGGCTGCTTACCGCTTGCTCGGTCGAAAGCCGTAGGGAATTGCTCACGCCCGATGATTTGCCCAACAGCCGGCTCTGTGTGCAGTTGGGCTCTTCGCAAGACAGTTATGTCACGGCCACCTATCCTCAAGCGGATATCTATCGTGCCAAATACCTCTCCACTATGTTCGCCATGTTGCAGAACCGGCGGACGGATGTTATCTTCGTGGAGTATGTCGAACAACTTAGTTACAAGCATAAATTTCCGCAACTTTATGTGGTAGACAGCTTGAAACCGTCGCCTGTTGTGGCCATATTCAAGAAAGGAGCGAACGCCGAACTGCGGGAAGCCTTCAATATCTTTTTGGAAAAGATACGGCTGGAGGGAACACTCCAGCAGATGCACGACGACTGGTTTAACGACGACGGCACCCACAGAATACCATACGGCATTCCGTTCTATACGCAAGGGCAGCCCATTCGGGTGGGATCGCCGAACGAAATACCCGTCTTTTGCTTCTATCGCAATAATCAGACGGCCGGATTTGAGAACGAGTTGCTGATGCGTTTTGCCGCTTATATGAAACGTCCGATTGAGTTTTACAACGTCAAGCTCGATGGGCTTATTGAGGCGGTCGATGCCAATTCGATCGATATCGGTTATGGTTGTCTGGATAGGACCGAAGCCCGTCAGCAACAGGTCGATTTCTCTGACTCCTATGCCGAGACAATGACAGTCGGATTGAGTTGGAATCATCGTCTGGACGGCTTGAATGCCGATGGTACGCGCGCCTCTTTTTGGAGCCGCATGAAGCGTAGTTTCACGAACAATATCATTGCCGAAGGGCGCTATATGCTGATCTATAACGGATTGATTGTTACTCTTATAATCGTTGCTATCTCTGCCTTTTTCGGTACGCTTCTCGGCTTCTTGATCTGTTGGTTGCGGATGTGCCGCTTCAAGGTGTGCAATTGGGTGGCCGCCTGTTATGTTCATGTTGTGAAAGGTCTTCCTATATTGGTCTTTTTGATGATCATGTATTATGTAGTCTTGGCGTGGAGCAACTTGAACAGTATGATGGTTGCTTCCATCACCTTCTCTCTTCACTTTGCCGCCTATGTGGCAGATATGATGCGAACCTCGATCGATAAGGTAGACCGTGGGCAGCGTGAAGCGGGTATTGCAATGGGTTTTAGCGAGTTGCAGACCCTCTTCTATGTCATCTTGCCGCAAGCCGCCAAGAAGGTTCGCCCACAATACAAGCAGGAATTCATCTTGTTGGTGAAGAATACTTCCATTGCCGCATATATTGCCGTGGAGAATCTGGTCAGAGCTTCTGATATTATCCGTACGCGTACGTTCGAGGCATTCTTTCCGCTCCTCATCATCTCCGTCATCTACTTCTTGTTGGTATGGATCATTGCTTCATTGCTGGATCTCATTACCCGTGAAAAGAAACCGGAGTGAGGAATATAGATCAAAAACGTCCGTAAACGGTTGGTGGATAATGGATTGTTGTCTTTTGAAATAAATTCACCTCTCCAAAATGACTTTTCGTTGAACCATCGGAAAGTTGTTTTCCGTATCTTTGTGCGCTGAACAAAAACAGAACAGGAGATAAAGATGATATCATTTGAAACGGATTACAACAACGGCATGGTGCCCGAGATATTGAAGGCATTGGTCGATACCAACGATACGAAAACATCGGGCTACGGCTTCGATCCCTATACGGAACAGGCAAAAGAGAAGATTCGTCGCGCCATCGGCAATGAGCATGCCGATGTATTTCTGCTGGTAGGGGGAACGCAAACCAATGCCACCGTCATCGATGCTTTGCTGATGCCTTGCGAAGGAGCTATCAGTGTAGAGACAGGCCACATCGCCGTGCACGAATCGGGAGCCATTGAGGCTGCCGGCCACAAGGTTATTACGTTGCCTTCGGACAATAGCAAGCTGCATGTCGAAACACTCACCGCTTTTATGGATAAGTTCCTGGCCGACGAGACGTACCCCCATATGGTGCAACCGGGGCTCGTCTATATCACGATGCCCACCGAGCACGGAATGGTGTATACCCGCGAAGAGTTGATCCAACTCTACGACGCTTGTCGCCACTACGGACTGACATTTTATGTTGATGGCGCACGGCTGGGCTACGGGTTGATGTCGGAGGCGTGCGACTATGATCTGCCATTTTTGGCGGCCCATTGCGATGCCTTCTATATTGGAGGGACGAAGGTGGGAGCACCGATAGGCGAAGCGGTTGTCTTTTCGAATGTACCGGCACCGAAACATTTCTTCACTACGGTGAAACGCCATGGCGCACTTTTGGCCAAAGGTCGGATGTTGGGTGTGCCGTTCGATACACTCTTTACCGACAATCTCTATTTCCGTATTGCTCGCCATGCCATCGAAATGGCCCATCGGTTGAGAACGGTTTTTGCAGAAGCGGGCATTCCTTTGGCATTCGATTCGCCCACCAACCAGCAATTTGTCGTCTTGAAGCGTCGGCAGTACCGACAGTTGTCGGAAAAGGTGAAGTTCGAAATATGGGAACCAAGCGAAACGGACGAGATTGTCTGCCGTTTCGTCACCAGTTGGGCTACAACCGATGAGGATATCGACGGCTTGAAACAGGCTTTGAAGGAGTTGTAATAATGAATTCATGCTCTTCATTTATCGGAAAACAGTGGAATAACCTTATGATTATAAGATGAAATATAAACAATCCATCTATTTGGTTGGGGCTTTGGCCCTCGGTTTGGCAGCTTGCCATAACGGACAAAATCAGCCATGTACGGCAGCGGAAGAGACAGTGATGGCAGAGCAGGAGGGCGTGGTGCTGATCGACGGCCACCGCTTTGTCGATCTTGCTTTGCCGAGTGGCTTGCTTTGGGCAGAAACCAATGTCGGGGCTGAGCAGGCAGCCGACGAGGGCGACTATTTTGCATGGGGTGAAACGGCTTCCAAAGAGACCTATTCTTGGGAAAACTATGCATGGGGTACGGAAGAAAACTTGGCTCGTTACAATGCTACCGACTCCATGACCGTGCTCGCTTCTGCCGACGATGCAGCCTCCGTCAATTGGGGAACGGCCTGCCGTGTGCCGACCTATGCCGAGTGGGAAGAGCTGCGCGACTCGGTCAATTGCCAATGGACATGGACCACCTTGCCGAATAGCGAAGGAGCTTCTTTCCATGGCTTTGAGGTGAAGAGCCGAAGAAATGGCCATTCGATCTTCCTTCCGGCCTCCGGCTATCGAGACGAGGTGGGCATTCACCGTTATGGTGCGGATGGGCTCTGTTGGTCGTCGACGCTCCAAACCGATGACAGTAGGAGTGCCTTCTACATCTATTTCGGAAGAGATGGCCATTTTTGGAATCCCTACCATCGAAGTCTGGGCATTTCGGTGCGGGCTGTGGCTAAGCAGGCAGAGTAAAAAAATGGGCTATCCGATAATCTATTGTTTATCGGATAGCGACAAAAGGAATTGAATGGTTGGACTATTCGGCAGCGGATGCCTCGTCAGTCGTCTTGTTGATCTTGTTGTTCATGTAGGCGATTCGCTTGAGCGCTTTCTTTTTCTCGCGTGTCATCTGGTAGATATCGCTCAGGGCTGAGCCGAGATTGTAGGTTGCTACCAACGCTTTCTTATCGGCGTCCGACATATAGATCGTGTAGGGTTTGCCGCCCTGATAGGTCACTTTCAGCCGTTTGTCGGCATTGTCGTAGATGAACTTGATGGCATCGAGCCCTTTCTCCTCCTTGTACGTCACCACTTCCGTCGTGTTTCCCATATCTTTGAAGTGATAGTTCAGGCCGCCATCGTATGGAATGGACGCTGTTTCGGCGAAGAGCCCGTCCGGCGTACTGATCTTGATGCCGGTATGGTCGATGCCTTTCCCTCCGAAATAGACGCTGGCCAGGTACATCTCTCCGTTCTCATTGACGCCACACCGTACATAGCTCCGCTGTACATTCTTCTCGATGGTCTGTTGACGCCAAATATAATGGCCGATCTCTTCGTAGAGCGTATCTATTTCGAACGTGAATCCGGCCTTGAGTGAATCCGACTCATGCAAGCGGATTGGCATCAGACTGTCGCAATAGGCGATGTTTCGTTCCGCCTCTTTGATGTCCACTTCGCGCATCAGTGTCAGGGCTTCACGCAAGACACCGACCTCTTTCGGATAGTGGGCGCGCAGCGTGTCGATCTCTGTTCGGGCTGCAAAGAATTCATTCTGCTCGAGGTATGCACGGGCCTGCTCGAGGTGTGCTTTCGCCTCCTTCTCCGCTCCGTTGCAAGCACACAACGTGGCGGCTAAAACTATGCCAATAACTGTTTTGTTCATCATCTCTTCTTCCTTTTTTGGTGCTTACAAAGGTAATGGATTTATTTGGTAGATTTGCCAGTCTGCCGAAGATTCTATACTTTTGCACTGTTATAAGACAGATTTATGTATATAAGCGAAGAAGAATTGTTGCATCATATAGACGCCCAACCCTTCCATCTGATTTCCGAAGCGGCCGACGAAATGGGGATCGAGGCTTACGTCATCGGGGGGTATGTGCGTGATATTTTTTTGAATCGTCCGTCAAAGGATATAGATGTAGTGGCCGTAGGCAGTGGCATTGAACTGGCCAAACGTGTAGCTTCCAAGTTGGGAAAGCGGGCCCACCTCTCCGTGTTTAAGAATTTCGGAACGGCTCAGGTGAAAAGCGGTGACCTCGAACTTGAATTTGTAGGCGCACGGCGCGAGTCATACAGCCACGACAGTCGCAATCCGATTGTAGAGGATGGTACACTCGAGGACGATCAAAATCGCCGCGACTTCACCATCAATGCGTTGGCTCTCTGTCTGAATAAAGACCGGTATGGCGAGCTTGTCGATCCTTTTGGCGGACTTGACGACATGGAAGACCTCACGATCCGCACGCCGCTCGACCCGGACATTACCTTTAGTGACGATCCTTTGCGAATGATGCGGGCCATCCGTTTTGCAACGCAGTTGGGCTTCTTTATCGATCCTGATACGTTCGATGCCATTACCCGCAACCGTGAACGGATAGAGATCATCTCGAAAGAGCGCATTGTCGACGAGCTGAACAAGATTGTACTCTCACCCAAGCCATCCATTGGCTTCGACTTACTCGATAAATGTGGCCTGTTGCCGCTCATCTTCCCCGAGCTTTGTGCATTGAAAGGGGTGGAAACGAAAGAGGGAATCGGGCATAAAGACAACTTTGCCCATACACTGATGGTGCTCGATCGCCTGAGTAAAACGACCGACAAGCTATGGTTGCGGTGGAGTGCTCTCTTCCACGATATAGGAAAGCCCGCAACCAAACGGTTCGACAACCGCTTGGGTTGGACATTCCATAACCATAATTTTGTAGGAGAGAAGATGATTCCGGCCATTTTCCGCAAGATGAAGCTGCCGATGAACGAGAAGATGAAGTACGTTCAGAAGCTCGTCGGATTGCACATGCGCCCAATCGTTTTGGCCGATGAGGAGGTGACCGACTCCGCTATTCGGCGCCTCTTGTTCGATGCCGGCGATGATATCGAAGATCTTATGCTGCTTTGCGAGGCGGATATCACCAGCAAAAACCCTGAAAAGGTGAAACGTTTCCTGGCAAACTTCCAATTGGTACGCTCCAAACTAGCCGAGATCGAGGAGAAAGACCGCGTTCGCAACTTCCAACCCCCCGTAACGGGCGAGGAGATCATGGCGATGTTCGGGCTTACCCCTTCGCGCCCTGTCGGCGTATTGAAAGAGGCTATCAAGAATGCGATCCTCGACGGTGTTATTCCGAATGAGCATGAAGCGGCCCGTCAGTTCGTATTGGAGCGTGCTGCCGAGATGGGATTGAAGCCAATAGAAGGGGAGGAGCCGGCGCAATTGCCTCAGCCGGAGGAATAATTTTTCTCGAACTTACTCCAGTTTATACAGCTTCAGTTTGTTGTAGAGTGTCTTCCGGTCGATCCCCAATAGCTGGGCAGCCTTCGTCTTGTTGTTGTTGCACTCGGCCAAAGCCTTGCGGATCAGGGCGATTTCATGCGAATCGTCCTTGAGCTGGGTGACGTTGCCCCTCTCTTTTGCCGGCGAGGCTGTCAGCAGTTCGTCCGGCAGTTCGGCGCAGGTGATGAACTTGCCTTTGGCCAACAGTGTGGCATAACGGATCACATTCTTCATCTGTCGGAGGTTGCCCGGCCAGGCATACGACTTGAACAATCGGATCGTATCGGCATCGAATCCGATGACATCCTTCTTCAGTTCCTCATTGGCCAGATCCAAGAAGTGGTCGGCGAAGAGTAAAAGATCCTCTTGTCGCTCGTGGAGGTCGGGAATATGGATCGTGAACTCGTTGATGCGGTGGTAGAGATCTTCGCGAAACTCCCCTTTATCGATGGCTTGTCGCAGATTTTCGTTCGTGGCCGATATGAGTCGGACATTGATGGAAATCTCCTGATTACTGCCGATGGGCCGCACTTTCCGCTCTTGAAGGGCGCGCAACAACTGCACCTGTACCTCATAGGTCAGGTTGCCTATCTCGTCAAGGAAGATGGTTCCACCTTGCGCTGCCACGAAAGCTCCTGTCTTGTTGTCGATGGCTCCGGTAAACGATCCTTTGATGTGGCCGAAAAATTCGGAAGCAGCCAACTCTTTGGGGATGGCACCGCAGTCGACTGCCACGAAAGGCGCTTTGGACCGCGTGCTCTGTTCGTGGATGCAACGGGCCACGTACTCCTTGCCTGTGCCGCTCGAGCCCGTGATCAGTACCGACATTTCGGTAGGGGCTACCAGTCGGACATGCTCGTACATCGCATTGGCCACCTGGCTGATTCCTTCGATATAGGACGAAGAGTCGGCTTTAGCCGGTTGAGGATCCGCCGTTTTTTCTTTCGGCAGTGAGGCTGCCTCTTCTATTTTCTTCAGTAATTCTTCGGGGTTGATGGGTTTCGATATATAGTCTGCTGCCCCCAATTTGATGGCTTGTACGGCGGTTTGGATATCGGCATATCCCGTCATCATGATGACGGCTACCGGCTGTTTCCCTTTCAGCCAGCGCAACAGATCGAGGCCGTCTTCGTCCGGGAGGCGCAAGTCGGAGAGGATCAGACCAAAAGGGTGCGTTCCTTCCAATTTTTTCTTGGCATCGGCAATGGTGGACACGGTCTCCACGTCAAATCCTTTTCTCTTGAGCCATGTCTTCAACATGAGCGCAAATGTGGTGTCGTCTTCAACGATTAAAATAGAAATCCCCATACATCATTAGA
>CAVJQR010000001.1:0-35411 GCA_963651605.1 Agathobaculum sp. | reverse complement strand
TCATTAGATTGTGTTCTCATGCAAATTTAGTTTTTTTTCGGTTATTTATCCCATTTGACAGGAAAAATATTGCTTCTTTTCCATTGTGACGAAAAAAAAGTATCCCAAGCAAGTGCCTGGGATACTTTGTCAACGGGCGGATATGTTGTCAGTTTTTTTGTCTGTTTCGACGAAGGGGTCAGATCTCCACCTCCTTTGTTTCTCCCGGATTCAGGCGGACGGATTTCATTCCGCCCACACTTGTCGGCAGAAGCGATGTCTGTGCTTTTTCGGAAGTTTCTGCAAAAATCCGCACTTCGGCCGGGTAAATGGTGGGATTCGTTATGCTCAATGTCAGGTTTCCTTTGCTGTCTTTTCTCTTTTCTACCGTTACATTGTCAAAAACGGTGACCTCCTCGGTGTCTGTCTGTACGTAAACGCCGGGGATTTGTGTGACGGTCAACATGGCAGCCACTTCACTCCATGAGCAGGAACCGAAGATGTTGCCGCCGATATTGCCTTTCCCTTCCCAGTCGCTTAGGTTGACGCGTTCACATATTCCGCCCCAAGGCATCGTCCCGATCGGGCATTCCTGGCGGCAGACATATTGAGGCAATCCGTGGGCGATGTCCTCCAGCAGGTCAAGGGCCCGCTTGTCGCCCGTCGCGCGGTAGTATTTCAGCAAGCTGTTTCCGGACCATGTGCAGATGCCGGGTGCACTATGTTTGTTGGCCACACTGGCCCAAACGGAACCGTTCGCATGAGCATCGGCTTTCCCCATGGCCGACTCTTTTGGAAAATCAAAGTCGTACGAGACCGTCCAACTGATACATATCGGCAACAGCTCTGCGGCATATGTCAACCACTCCTTGTCGTTGGTCACTTCATAGAGCACCATGTAGGATTCGAATAGGGAGAACGCCGATTCGCTGTCCGGAGCCGATAGAATTTCACCCGGTCCACCTGTCGTATATCCCTTCTTGACATAGTTGTTATAGAACCATCGTCCTCCGGCTTTTGCCACCTCCAAGTAATGCGGATTGCCGTATCTCTTCGAAGCGAGGGCCAAACCGGCCGGAACAATAGCCCCGGCGCATGAATTGCCGATGCGGATATCGCCGCTTTCCACGTCGATAAACTGGCCGAACTGTCCGTATTTGTCCCATAGGCGGGTGAAGGCATCGGCCTGTTTGCGGGTACCTTCCGTCCAACCCTCCTTTATTTGTTCGCCTCTTGTCTCCAACAGATTCATCTGCAGTTGTGAGAGATAGAACCAATCGCCTTGCGAACGGACGAAGGCTATGTTGTTTTCCAGCGGTTTGTAGTATCCGAATCCTTTAAACTCCTTACCGTCGCCATAGCCATAGAAGAAGCCGGACGGGGTTTGTGAACGCTCGTAGATGGCATCCAAGTTTTTCTTGGCGCGCTCCTTCTCGGTGTCTGATCCCATCAGCAGAATCGGATAGGTGGCTTGGCCTCCACCGACCCATCCCAATTGCCAGATGAAATTCCAGGTGGCTTCCTCTTGTACGTCGCTCAGCCAATACATATTGATGCGGTCGTCCCAACGGCGTGTTTGATACAGGTTGTCCAGCAGCGTCCATACTTGGCTGTATGGAACCACGTCATGCCGTTCGATGGGGTTGAGATCCTTTCGGACCTCCACGAAACGATTCATCATATCGAGCAATTTCGTGGCTTTGAACTCGTACACTCGGAAGGAAATGGAGACCTGTTCTCCTGCTTTCACCGTGGCCGCCACGTCTTCCTTGTTGTTTGAGCGGACGACGGGTGCCGTAATGGAGAAGGTGGCTTTCGAGCGGTCGTCAAGTTCCTTTATGGTCAGCCCATAATCGCCCAGGCTGTTCCCTTGATGGGTCTGTACCATCCAAGCCTCTTGGTCGTTTTCCGAGAAGTATGCCATCAAGGGTGTGGAGGCATTGCCGGAAATCAGTTCGATTGCTTTGGCCGGCTCATCGGCTTTTCCCAAGGTCGGGTGATGAGAGCTGAAGGTGGTCGGCATGTCCAGTCGCCATTCTGCCTTGTCATACCAGAAAGGCGGGTAGTTGATCTCTTTGGTGTCGAAGCGGTTTCCGTCGTAGACGATAGCCGGCACAAATATGTAGTTGTCCGGCGTCCAGTCATCCATTTCAAAATCGATGGCAAACGACACATCTTCGGCCGTGCCCTTCTGCAATTCCCATGTATAGGTATAGTCGGTCGCGGTGGGGTCGCCGGCAACTTGCCGTTTATCACTCTTCAGCACCCACCGGCATCCTCTGTCGTCCGTTACGACAGCATCGCTCTTTTCTCCGAAAGAAGTGGACGACGTGACGATCCTGTTCTGGTGATAGCGGACGGAGGGTACGATCTCTCCGGCTGCATGGGCACTGCTCATGGACAACAGTGACATCATCCACAAACCGGAAGCAATGAGTTTTCTTTTCATGGCCATTTTTCTCTGATTTAATTTGTATAATGTGTTTGTAACTCTAAGAACAGTAAAACGTTGCAAAGACTATACAGCGTTGCATCATTCACCTGACAGCCTACCGAACAGCCTATAAATGGGATGGTCGGCACTATGCAACAAAGATAACAAAAAATAAAGAACCGCAAGCTATACAAGCCATTATTTTTCATGCAATTATCGGTAACCTATCTGAAATAGGGCTTGGAAAGAAGAAATGATGCACGACGATGCGGCAAAAGCATCCGTCCGACGACGGACAGTCCCCTCGTGATGAAAAAGTTTTCTCCGCATAAAACTCGAGTTTTCCCCCGACCGAACTCGAGTTTTGTCCCGACTGAACTGCAGTTTTATGCCGAGAAAACTTTCGGAAAGTGAGGAGATTTGTTTTTGTTCGACCGCTACTATGGAATAAAGCGTGAGGAGTTTTAAATTTCCGTTACAATTCGAATACGGATGATGCTCTTCGGAAAAATTTTCCTATATTTGTAGATGGTTATCCGTTTGACAGCAGGAAACGGGTGATTGGATTGAAACGAAACATCTAAAAAAACGGAAAATATGAAAAAAATCAGCTTGATTACCATCATTGCAGCGGCAGCTTTGACCTTTGGAATCGCTCCCGTTAGGGCGCAGCAATACCCGATATTGCTCCATTCGCACAACGATTATTCGCGTACGATGCCTTTCTACGAGGCCTATTCACAGCATCTGTTCTCTGTCGAGTGCGATATGTACTACACCAACGGCAAGTTTTTGGTGGGGCACGATCCGGAAGACTTGAAAGAGGATGTGACATTCGATCGTCTCTATCTCGAGCCGCTGATCAATGTCTATAACCTGAACGGTGGCCGTCCCTATGCCAATTCGGAAGAACAGATACAGTTGGTGGTAGAGATCAAGTCTGACAATACGGATGCCTACATGAAGGCGTTTGTCGAGAAGATCAAGAAATATCCCGAGATCTTCGACCCGTCGGTGAATCCTTATGCCTGCCGTATCGTGGTGACGGGCCATGTTCCGTCGCCCGACAAGTTCAGCCAATATCCTTCGTATGTGACGTTCGACGGCGATATCAACGAGAACTATACTCCAGAACAGCTCAAGCAGGTGGGGATGATCAGCATGTGTTTTTCTTCCTATAGTGTGTGGAATGGCAAAGGCACGATCATTGCCAAGGAGAAGGCCGTGATCGAGGATCTGATTGCACGCGTACACGCTTTGGGCAAGCCGATCCGTTTTTGGGGAGCACCCGAGAGTGTCACCGTTTGGACTACGTTCTATTCGATGGGTGTCGACTATATCAATACCGACCATCCGGCGCCTTGCGGCGAATTTTTCCGTAACTGGCATGCGAAGAACTATATGATCGGTGCCCAATCAAGCTCCGACCATCAGGTGATTCGCAACGATCGTCTCGACAAGATCACTCGCAATTTCAGCGGATTTCAGGACGACAAGATGCAATTGGCCGAGCGCCAGCCGGTTTATACTCCTACTTATCTTAACGATGGTACGGACAAGCCTGTCAAGAATGTGATTCTACTGATCGGCGACGGTATGGGATTGGCCGAGGCCGTGGCGACCGAGCGCGTCAATGGTGGGCTCTCGATCTTCAACATGAAGTATATGGGTATCTCGCAGACCTCGTCGAACGATGCCTATACGACCGACTCGGCAGCGGGGGGCAGTGCATTGGCTACGGGCGTGAAGACGAGCAACCGACATATTGCCGCCAACGAGGACGGCTCGATCAATCCGTCGCTTTCCGACTACTTCGCGGAGAAAAGCAAGGCGGTCGGAGTCGTGACGCTTGGCAATGCGGTGGATGCTACGCCGGCTGTCTTCTATGCCCACAATACGGAACGCGACAGTGCAAACGCCATCACGCGCGATTTGCTGAAAAGCCCTATCTCGTTGCTGGCAGGTAGCGGTATCAGCGAGTTTACCGAACGCAATGATGGCGTTGACATGATCAAGGAATTGGGCAAGAGAGGGTTCAATTTCGTCCGCAATATCGACGATATCAATGCCCAAAACGGCAAGGTGGTTTGCATTGATGAGGCCATGGGCGAAGCAGCCAATGTGGACAATCTCGATTACCTGGCCCGTACCACTGCCGCATCGATCAAGAAACTGCAGGCGGTCAACCCCGACGGCTTCTTCTTGATGGTGGAGGGTGCGAAGATCGATTATGCAGGTCACTCGCAATATCTCCCGGGGTGTATCTTAGAGACTCTCAGCTTTGACAAGGCAGTAGCCGAGGCTTTGAAGTTTGCCGACTCGAACGGCGAGACATTGGTCATCGTGACAGCCGACCATGAGACGGGCGGTTTGACGCTGGTGGACGGCAACAACGAGACGGGTCAGCTCGTAGGTTATTACTTTACCAACGATCATACTCCGATCACGGTGCCGGTCTATGCTTACGGTCCTCAGGCCCAACGTTTTATCGGCAAGCAGCTGAATATTGATATCAATAAGAAAATCAAGGCGGTCGACTTGAAGAAATAAGCCGTTTCGACAACTCGATAGAGGAAAATCAAGGGCGCCTCCACCTCGACGGATGAAGGCGCCTGTTTTCATTCATGAGGTTTCTGCGGGGGGGATGGTATAGTGGAATAATAATGTTATATTTGTAGCTGATTCAGATTGGTTGGTATGAAAACAGTCATTGCTATCGATTCTTTTAAGGGATGTTTGAGCTCCTCACAGTTGGGAACCGTCATTGCTGAGGCCATTCACGACATCGATCCCTCGGCGGAGGTGGTACAGCTGCCGGTAGCCGACGGCGGAGAAGGGTGGGTCGATGCCCTGCTGCCGGTGGTCGGAGGCGAGAAAATAACCTGTCGGGTGCAAGGCCCTCTCCGTCATCCTGTCGAAGCCACCTATGGTTGGTCGGCATCACGGCGGTTGGCCGTCATTGAGATGGCAGCCGCCAGCGGTCTTTGTCTGATCCCTTCGCGGGAGGGCAATGTGATGCATACCACCACCTACGGTACCGGTGAACTGATCGCTGATGCACTTCAGCGGGGATGCCGGCACATCTTGTTGGGGATCGGCGGTAGTGCAACGAACGATGCCGGCGTGGGTATGCTGCAAGCTTTGGGCTTTCGCTTCTTGAACGATGAGGGCAAGGAGGTGGCCGATGGCGGCATCGGACTGGAAGAGGTGACGAGGGTGGACCGATCGGCGGCCAATCCTTTGCTGAAAACGTGCCGTATCGAGGTGGCCACGGATGTCCGCAATCCCTTCTATGGCCCACAAGGTGCCGCCTGTGTGTTTGCCCCGCAGAAGGGAGCCTCGCCCGAGCAGGTGAAGCGGTTGGACAGAGGACTGCACCACTTTGCCGAGTGGGCGAAGGAACAGTACAAGGTCGACTTGCAACAATGTCCGGGCGCCGGGGCGGCCGGCGGCATGGGAGGCGGAGCGTTGCTCTTTTTGGAAGCCACCTTGACTTCGGGCATCGAGATGGTCAAGTCGCTGCTTCACTTCGACGAACTGATACGCCATGCGGATTTCATCATCACGGGCGAGGGGAGGATCGACACTCAAACGGAGCAGGGAAAGCTGTTGTCGGGTATTCTTCAGGCGGCGCATACGTATGCCGTGCCGGTGATTGCCTTGACGGGCGACTGTTCGGCGGTGGCTCCGTCGTTGGAATCCGATCCATTGCTCTCCGTCTTCTCCATCCATTCATCTCCCGTCTCTTTGCAAAAAGCCATGGATCCGGATTATGCTGCGGAACAGTTGCGTCGGACCGTCCATTCGCTGGCGAAGTTGATGATTTTGAAGAAAATGTTTGCGGATAAGAGATAGAATGATTATATTAGCACCCAATTTAATAAATAACATAGTGTAACCATGAAAAAAATAGTATTATTAGTAGCTTTTTGTTTAGGAGTTGGAAATGCATTTGCTCAGGATGTTGATAAATTGCGCGATGAGGGCGACGCAGCTTTGAAAGATAAGAATTATGCGGAAGTAGTTGCGAAGTATAGTGAATATCTGAAGCTGAACGAATATAAGGATACGGCCCGTATCTACAATTGCGCATTCAGTGCGAATCAGGCCAAACAATACGAGGAAGCTGCCAAATATTTCGATATGGCCTTGAACTATAAGTATAATATGGACGATTCCTATGTAGGCAAGGCAATGGCACTCCGCTCATTGGGCAAGAATGAAGAGTTTATGGCAACGGTAGAAGCCGGCTTGAAAGATTTTCCTGAGAATGCCAACTTGGAGAAGTTGCTCTATACTCACTGCATGAAGCAAGGACAAGCCGCCCAAAAGAGTGGCAAGATCGATGCGGCAGAGGAGTCATTCAAGAAAGTATTGACCGTGTCGAACAAAAAATATCAGGAGAATGCGCTCTATAGTATGGGAGCTATGCTCTATGGACAGGGAGCCAATGCATTGGTAAAGATCAATCCTTTGGCAACTTCTGATCCGGCTAAATACAAAACCGAGAAGGCAAAAGCTGACGCTCAGCTGAAAGAGGCAAAGGAATATCTGGAACAGGCTCAAAAACTGAACCCGGAAAATGCCAACGTCAAGAAGCTGGTAGATGCAATTGCCGCTACGCAAAAATAAGCGCAGTAAGAAGCAATAACAACCGTAAAGGCGGGGTTTCGGCTCCGTCTTTGCGATAAACAATAATATAATATGTCGTTGAACAAAGTACTTTTAATCGGCAATGTGGGAAGAGATCCGGAGATCCGCTACTTTGATGGTGGTGTAGGGGTGGCCAACTTCCCTCTTGCGACATCCGACAGGGGCTATACCATGGCAAATGGTACGGTGGTTCCCGAACGAACGGAATGGCACAACATTGTCGTTCGGCGTGATTTGGTATCCTTCGTGGAGAAGTGGGTCAAGAAAGGCTCCGGACTTTATGTCGAAGGCAAGATACGTACACGCTCGTATGACGATCAGACAGGCGTGAAACGTTACGTGACAGAGATTCATGCTGACCGCCTGGAATTCTACAGCACGGGCTCCCGTCCCCAACAAGGCGGAGACAATGCGCAGAACACCGGAGGACAAACGGGGATTGCATCCGCTCCAACCAATACGCAGCAGGCAGCTGCCCAACCACAACAACCGATTGTGGGAGAGGACAATGATCCGAATGATTTGCCCTTTTAATGTCTAACTAAATTTTGAATCCTTGGACTCAGACTATTTCTCGGAATTATTTAGCCAGGTTGGCGTGCAGAGTTTGACAATAGGCTCCGCAACAGCCTTACTCCTGGCCCTGTTACTATTGTGTGTTTCCGGTTTCATTTCCGCTTCGGAAGTGGCATTCTTTTCCTTGTCGCCGAATGATATCAACGACGTGAAAGAGGGGAAGAAGCCCGTAGATAAAGTTATTTTGGAGTTGTTGGAGAAGTCCGAATACCTCCTTGCCACAATCCTTATTGCCAACAACTTCGTAAATGTGGCGATCGTTATGCTGTGTACGTATGCCATCAATGCGTGGTTTGACTTCACGGCAGTACCTATTTTGGGCTTTATTCTGGAGACCGTTATCCTGACTTTTCTGCTTTTGTTGTTTGGCGAAATCATGCCGAAAATCTACGCGCAGCAAAGGGCTTTGAGCTTTGTTCGGGTAGTTGCACCCACCTTTTGCAGACTGATAAAAGTATGCAAGCCGTTGGCTTCTGTTTTGGTCCACTCCACTTCGTTCATCAATAAGATGCTGACGAGAAAGAAGTACGACTTGTCGGTCGACGAGCTGAGTAAAGCGCTCGAGTTGACCTCCAAGTCCATTCCCGAAGAGAAAGAGATGTTGGCGGAAATCATCAAGTTTTACAACAAGACGGCCGACGAGATCATGACGCCCCGCCTCGATATGGAGGATTTGGATATCCGTTCCAACTTCAAGGAGGTGATCGACCAGGTGGTCAACTGCGGCTATTCGCGTATACCCGTCTATGCAGAGACGGAAGACAACATCAAGGGAATCCTCTACATCAAAGACCTGTTGCCCTATTTGCAGAAACCGGAAACTTTCCGTTGGCAGAGCTTGATCCGGCCCGCCTATTTCGTTCCCGAAACGAAAAAGATCGACGATTTGCTGGAAGAGTTCCGTACGAACAAGATCCACATGGCGATTGTTGTCGATGAGTTCGGCGGAACCTCGGGTATTGTGACGATGGAAGATATCTTGGAAGAGATTGTCGGAGAGATTTCCGACGAGTATGACGAAGACGAGAAGCAGTATATCCGTCTCGCCGACGGCAGTTATATCTTCGAGGCCAAGATACTTCTGACGGATTTCTTCCGTGTGACGGAGATCGACCCGGCACTGTTTGAGAAATTGACGGAAGAGGTGGATACATTGGCGGGCTTGTTGTTGGAGCTCAAAGGCGATTTCCCTCGGCGACAAGAGAAGATCGACTACGAAAACTACCGATTCCAGGTGCTGGAGGTGGACAACCGTCGTATATTGAAGGTGAAATTCAGTCGGATCAACGGGAACACGACAGAGGAACATGCGGAGGAGAAGAAGAAATAACGGCTGTTGGGCAGTGATTGGTGCCCTGCTGATCCTCGGTTGTGTGTCATGTCGCGACTACATGCCCAAGCCTCGGGGCTATTTTCGGATAGAGTTTCCGCGCACGGACTATTGCGAACTGGCCCTTTCCCCGTTGCCGTATGGCTTTGAATACTCCACGTCTGCCCTTCTTGATTCGGCGGCTCTACTCGAAAGAGGGGAGGTGACCTTGCTCTATCCGGCTATTCCGGCCACCCTCTACTGCAGTTTTCTCTCTACGACGCCCACCCGCTTGTCGGAAACCCTCGACGAGGCCACGCAGCTCCTCTACAAACAGCAGCGGGTCGAGGCGGTTGAGCAGCATCTGTTCGAACGCCCCGAGTTGGCTGTCTATGGCTCTCTCTACCGTTTGCGGGGTGATTGCGTCTCTCCCTTGCAGTTTGTCTTGACAGACAGTAGCCGCTATGTTTTCCGCGGGGCCCTCTATTATGCCTTTCAACCGTCGGCCGATTCGATAGCCCCGGTGACGGATTATTTGGAAAAAGAGCTTATGCGGCTGATCGAAACGTTTCATTGGAATAGATAACCCCTCAATTCTTTGCTGTTTATGCCCCTGTTGTTTCAACATACCCGCCCATGGTTAGGCGTTTGGAAAGTGACGGAATCGGTAGATGAACTGCTGTCGATGACCGATCGTTCGGTGCTTATGGCCGAATTCTTCGAGATGAAGTCGGAGATGCGGCAGAGAGAACGGTTGGCTACGCTCCTCCTTTTGAAGGCCATGCTCGGCCATGACGTGCTGCTTTCCCACCGTCCATCGGGAGCACCGCTGCTCATCAACGAGCCTTTTGCCGTCTCCATTACCCACACCCGCGGATATGTGGCTGTGTTGTTGGCCCCCCTCTACGAGGCGGTCGGTGTGGATATAGAGTATACGTCGGATCGCGTGCACCACATCCGTGAACGGTTTCTCTCGGAAGAAGAGTTGCGGGCGGTCGATCCCGGTCGGGAGACGGCCTGGTTGCTGGTGGCTTGGTGTGCCAAAGAGACGCTCTATAAGATGATAGATCTGCCCGATGTCGATTTCATCCGCCATCTTCATCTCCTTCCTTTTGCATGGCAAGATGAAGGAGAGGTGGAGGTCTACGAAACCCGTACCGACGAGCAACGGCACTATCGGCTCCATTATCAAGTTACTCCGGACTATACGCTGGTCTGCTCGGCACCCATTCCAGCGAGTGCCCGATGATGTTTTTATCTCTTCGGGAGCCTTTCAAAAAAGCTCGGGACCTTTTTGGAAAAAGCTCGGCATGTTTTTCAAAAAAGTTCGAGACCTTTTAGGAAAAAGCCCGGGACCTTTTTTTGCGGCTGTGATAAGGAATTTATAGAAAAAAGAAACCCCTCGGCGGATGGGCGCGGAAGAAGGTGCGCCCACTTGCCGGGGGGTAGTTGTATTGTTACAGATGGATCTCCAGTTGATCGATCATCTTCTTCGTTTTGTTGCGGGCCTCTTCCACGTTCTCGGCGCGGGCCAGCAAGACGGCCATACGGCGGTGTCCGTGCACCTCCGGCTTGCCGAAGAGACGCAGTTGCGTATCGGTTTGCTCCAATACCTTGTCCAAGTTGCCGAATCTCACCTTGTTGCTGTCGCCATCCACTACCACGGCGCGCGAAGCACCGGCACCCAAGAAGCGGATGTTGGGGATCGGCAAACCGAGCACGGCGCGGGCATGCAGTGCGAATTGGGAGAGATCCTGTGTGATCATCGTCACCATTCCCGTGTCGTGTGGGCGGGGCGAGACTTCACTGAAGATAACATCGTCGCCTTTGACGAACAACTCTACGCCGAAGATACCGCGGCCACCCAGCGCATCGGTAATCTTTTGGGCGATCTCCTGTGCACGTTGGCGGGCGATCGGGCTCATGGCTTGCGGCTGCCACGACTCGCGATAGTCGCCATCCTTTTGAATATGTCCTACCGGTTCGAGGAAGGACGTACCGCCGATATGGCGCACGGTCAGCTGCGTGATCTCATAGTCGAAGTCAACGAATCCCTCTACGATAACTTTTCCTGCACCGGCACGGCCCCCTTCCTGGGCATAATGCCAGGCGGCATCGATCTCTTCTGCCTTGCGGATAACGCTTTGTCCGTGGCCGCTTGAGCTCATGATAGGCTTCACAACACACGGCATGCCGATCACTTCGATGGCAGCTTTGAACTCCTCTTCTGTAGCGGCAAAGCGGTAGGGTGAGGTCGGGAGTCCCAACTCCTCGGCAGCGAGACGGCGGATTCCCTCGCGGTTCATTGTCAGCCATGTGGCTTTTGCGGTCGGGATAACGTGGAATCCTTCCTGTTCCAACTCCATCAGTGTCGTAGTGGCGATGGCTTCCACCTCCGGAACAATGTAGTCCGGTTTCTCTTTTTCGATGATGCTCCGCAGCGCGTTGCCGTCCAACATCGAGACGACATACGAGCGGTCTGCCACTTGCATGGCGGGGGCATTCTCATATTTGTCGAGAGCCACCACTTCTATTCCGTAGCGTTGCAGCTCGATCACAAACTCTTTTCCTAATTCGCCGCTACCGCACAATACCACTTTCGTAGCGGTGGGCGACATGGGTGTTCCTATTGTTGTCATATTCTATTGTGTAAATTTATGAATATTTTCTTGGATAACGGAAGGCGATGGCCAGCAATGCCCCGAACCCTAACAGATAAGGGTAATAGAGATACTGCATGATCTCGAGCGGAGAGACCATCCCCAGACCGGCTGCCATCAGCAATTGTGCTCCGTATGGGATGATACCTTGCACGAAGCAAGAGCAGATATCCAGCAGACTCGCACTGCGGCGAGGATCCACCTTGAAGCGGTCGGCAATATCCTTGGCGATAGGGCCGGCCATGATCAGCGCAATCGTGTTGTTGGCCGTGCAGAGATTGGCGAAACTCACCAGTCCGGCGATGCTCATCTCGGCCCCGCGTGTACCATGGATGCGGCTTGTCAGCTTCTGAATGATCCACTCTATGCCGCCGTTGAACCGTATCATCTCCAGCATGCCGCCCGCCAGAAGGGTAACAATAATCAACTCTCCCATGCCGGTGATCCCTGTTCCCATGGCCCCGGTCCAGTCCCATATGCCGAAAGCCCCTGTGAAAAGGCCCGTCAAGCCGGAGAGAAGGATGCCGATGAAGAGTACAACCGTCACGTTGATGCCCATGATGGCGGTCAGCAGTACCACTACATAGGGGATAACCTTCACCCATTCGATGGCCCCCGGCTGATAGACATCAGACATCCCCGAACCGATCACCACATAGATGACGGCCGTGATGAGGGCCAAAGGGAGGGTTATGCGGAAATTGACCTTGAACTTGTCCGACATGTTGCAACCTTGTGTGCGCGTAGCCACGATGGTAGTGTCGGAGATAAACGACAGATTGTCGCCAAACATTGCACCGCTGACGATCACCCCCAGCATCAAGGCGGCAGGAATACCGGCTTTCTCGGCGATTCCCACGGCTACCGGTGCCAAGGCTACGATCGTTCCTACCGACGTCCCGACGGAGATCGAGATGAAGCATGCGGCCAGGAAGACACCGGCTGCCAGCAGATTCCCCGGAAGGATGGCCATGGTCAGGTTGACGGTGGCGTCGACGGCTCCCATAGCCTTGGCCGTTTGCGCAAAGGCACCGGCAAGGATGAAGATCACCACCATCAGCATGATGTTGCTGTTGGCCGCGCCCCCGCAGAACTGTTCGATGCGTTTGTTCAGATTTCCCCCCTTCGAGATGGCAATGGCCACCACCGACGAGATCACGAAAGCCACCGTGATCGGCATTTTGTAGAAGTCGCCCGCTATGCAGGAGACGATCAGGTAAGAAAGCAGAAATACTCCTAACGGGAGCAGTGCCCACACGTTAGGAGTATGTTCGAAACTCTCTGTCTTGTTGACGAAATCACTCATTTCAGTTGTTTTAATGGTGGCATCCTGAAATGCCACCGTCTTTTATTAATAATAGGTTTGTGCGCGGACGACGCCCATCAATATCGTTTAGAAAGAGAAGCGCAAAGCGATACGGAATCCCCCTTTCTTGATGCCCGGATTGTCCAAGTAGCTCAGACGCCGATAGTAGTCTACACGCAATATCTTCAATATATTCTCCAGTCCGACGCTCGCCTCCATGTAAGGTTTGTTGCCCAAAGGCATGGTACCGTCCGGAAGTTGGAACAAACCGGGGGTAAGTGTCGGGTTGTTTCTGTCGCTCAATCCGCCATAGATACCGCTGAATGAGACCACTTCGCGGAGTCGCAGCCACTTGATCAGCGGCACGCGGTTCAGGATCCATCCCTTCAAGTAGTAGGTCATCGAGAGAGAAACATATTGGTCGGCCACGAACTCCATGGCGTTCATCATGTTGAAAGCCTCCGGTTGTATGGTCAGTGACTGGTTCGTATTCGGCAAGATCAGCAACGGGAAAGGCACCTTGTCCCATACTTTTCCCCCTTTTACGAGGGCATCGATATGGCCGAACGACGAGAGCCAAATGCGCTTTTCGGCACTCACTTCCGTATGGTTGTATTGGAAGTCGCCACCCAACGCTTTCACTCCCAACTGATGCGTTACCTTAAAGACCGGGGCATCTTTCGAGAGGTTGAACGGCGATTCGCGGCCCGCCCGGCCGTTGTAGGCACGTTCGCCGGGAGCGTATCGCAACTGCAGCCCGACTTCTGTCTTGTCGAAGCTCGACCAGGGTGTCAGCGTTCCGTCCTCGTTCATCTGATTGTAGCGAAGAGTGCCTGCGGCTTCGTTGTTTTCGATCCGCGCCCACGCCATCAGGCTCAGGTTATTGGTCCAGTCCTTGTCATATTGCAGCTGCGTTTTGCGAATATACTGCATATGGGTGACGGGTGTACCCACCTTGATGGCTACAAACATGTTGTCCTTGCTGGTGAAAAGAAAGTCCTGTCCCGGCGTATAGACGTCATATTCGTGCATGGCCGACAGATTGTTGCGCGGAAATTCGCCCGCGTGGTAATCCTTTGGTGTAAACGAATAGGTGAGACGCCCGTTGTATTTGAACTTACGGTCACTGATACCATAGGCCAAATAGCCGTCGGCAAACCAGTTTTTGCTCAGGTTGGCGGTCGTCATTCCGCTCAGTCGCATGCGGAAGCCCTCGAGACTGTTGGAACTGAACGTGGTGTTCATCGGGCCGAAGTCGAACTTGCTCTTCTTGGCATCGCTCTTGGTCGGGATGAAGCCGGTGATCAGTATCTCGGCCGTCTTGATGATGACGTTGAATACCGGCACCTTACGCATCTGCGCCAGCAGTTCGTTGAGTGCCGACTCTTTCTCTTTCAATGGAATATGACGGTGATTGACCCAGAAACTGTCCGGTTGTGCAGCCGCTTTCATGGCCAGATGCGTCTCGCCCAGCAGGCCGAACACCGAGTCGCGGTTGGCTATTTCGAACTGATAATTCTCGTAGCTTCGCACGTTGTGGGCGTAGAACTGCTGCGTTCCATTGATGATATAGAAATTGATGTAGGTATTTTCCGAATCCTTCACCCACGTGCTGTCTTCTGCCTGTCGGAACGTTTGCTCGATACGCAGCTTGTCGACGAAGTTCAGATTGATGTGCGACGGCACGTTGAGTGTCACCTTCTTGAGCGCATAGTTACCGTCGAGCGTCACATAGAGGCGGCCCGTGAAGCCATAACTCTCACTATTGACCGGCACAAAGCCGAGGTCGACACACTTCGTTCCGCTGACGTCGAGCGTGTCCATGATATAGTATTTGTAGTACGATACGGCAAGGGTGGACGACAACGGGCTGACGAAGCGGTTCAGGAGTATATTGATGTTGTTGTCGAAGATGTTTACTCCTTGGAAGATCTCCGCCAGGTTGGCACTGATGCCTCCTTCGTCCATGCTCTTGTCCACGCCTTGCATGCGCTTGGCCTTGATGATGGTCTTCTCCGCTTTCGGCTTCTTGCGGTAATACTGCTCGGCCAATGTCTCGCGGACGGAGACGGTCAGGATCGGCTTTCCATTGAACTCAGAGGTGTCGAGGTAGTTGGTGATGAACTTGAACTTGCGCGTGAAGTTGTTCTTATCCATGTTCGGACTGAAGTTGTCGAGCGCAAGACTCAGCTTTTCGTAGGTCTCTACCTGATATTCATCCTTCGACTCGATGCGGTTGTCGGCCTTATGTTCGATCACTTTCTTGATCAGCTCGACGGCGGGGTTGTCCTTGCGCGAGTAACGTTCACGCTTGGGTTTCACCACCACCTCGCTCAGCTCGAAGCTGGTGGGGCGGAGCTGTACGTTCAGCCCTTCGTTCTTCTTGCCCGGATGGAGTTGTATCAGCTTGTCGGTATAGCCCATCGACGAGACGAGCAGTGTCGTGTAGCCGTTGCTGTTCTGCAGGGTAAAATAGCCGTTGTCGTCGGTCATGGCTCCGATCGTACTGTTCTTGAACAAGACGGAGACGTACGACAAAGGCTCCCCTGTGATGGAATCTTTGACGATACCTGAAGCAGAGGTGACAGATTGTCCTTGCGCAAGCAATGGCAGGCCGGCTATTATCAAGAGTAATACCAACCAACAGTTAAAGCGAATCGTTCTGATCATAGTTGTTTTTTCGCGTTTTTCCTTCGCTGATAATTCGATTTGCAAAATTAGACTATTCCGTGAGAGAAAGAAAACTACGCTTATTAATAATGTTTAATCGGAGCGAAACGGAACTATATATTCGAAGGATCGACCAATATTTCAAGGATTTCGGCCAGCGCTTTGGCGTCTGTCTCGTCGAAGTGGTTCGGCTGTTCGCTGTCGATGTCCAGCACACCGGCTATCTCGCCCCCTCTGCGGTAGGGAAGGACGATCTCCGAACGGGAGGCCGCATTGCAGGCTATGTGGCCGGGAAACCGATCAACGTCCGGCACGATCAGCGTGCGCCCCTCTTTCCAAGCAGTGCCGCAGACGCCCCGCCCGCAACGGATCCGTGTGCAGGCGATGGGCCCTTGAAACGGTCCCAATACCAATTCTTCGCCGACGACGCGGTAAAATCCGACCCAGAAGAAGCCGAATGTCTGCTTCAGAGCGGCCGAAAGGTTGGCCATATTGGCTGTTTCGTCAGGTTCGTGGCCCAACAGGGCACGGATTTGCGGGATCAATGCCGCATACTGCTCCTCTTTTGTCAAGGAAGTATCTACTGTCAATTCTTCTGCCATACGATGATTCTTTTCCACAAAGATGCCATTTTTTTTGCATTTGCACAAGAGAAACGATGGATAAGTACCCGAACAGTTTCCGGTTTTATGCGGAGAAAACTGCAGTTTGTTCGGCATGAAACTGGAGTTCATTCGAGAGTAAACTGCAGTTTCATGCCGAGTAAACTGTAATTCATTCGGAAGATGATTCTACAAATGTCGAGCGGTTGTCGACTGCCAATCCCGAAGTATCCACTCGGCAACGGCATCTTCGTCGTTGTTGTTGGGGAGCACCTCATCGGCAACAGCTTTCACTTCGTCGAAAGCATTGCTGACGGCGAGGCTATGGTCGGCCACCTTCATCATGGGAATATCGTTCAGGTTATCGCCAAAGACGACCACCCGCTCCGCTTGGCATTGCTTGGCTAACTGCCGGATGGCCTCTGCTTTGCTTGTCTGCGGCGCATAGAATTCGAGAATGCCTTGCGAGTGATCAAAAATATCATGATAGAAAGCGACGGTGCAGGGCGGAGCGTATTGGCGGATCTCGTCGGCGATGCCCTCCAACGCTGCATAGGACCCCATCGAATAGACCAACATCGTCTCGTCTGTGCTCTCCGGCAGTTCGGTGGTAGTGACCAAGCGTTTGAAAGGAGTATGTACGCGCGGAGCGATGAAAGCCTGCTCGTCGGCGCTCAGTGACGGGCGGTGGAACACCTCGATGACATTGTCGTGGCGGCGATAGACGAAAGGATGCACCGCGTGGTGGCGGTAGATTTCCAGCAGACGGCTGACGGTCGCGGGCGACAGCGGGCGGACATTGGTGTATTGGCGGCGGCTGTTGTCCCACATCGCGGCACCTGCCAGTACGATATAGGGCAATGTTGTCTCAAGACCTTGCATCAGACGGACAACCGTGGCCGGCGTTCGGGCCGTGGCTACCGTAAAGAGTCCCCCTTCGCGGATCACTTTGTTCAGTATTGTCTCTGTCCGGGCCGACACCTGCGAGGAGCTGTTCAGCAGTGTGCCGTCCATATCACTTACATAGAGTGTGCGCATCTTGGGTTACAATCCTTGTTTTTTGACGATCCGTTGCTTGGCAGTGAGTCGGTCGACGGTGAGTCGCCAGACAATGGTACGGTCCACTGCTGCCATACCGAACGCAAAATGCTCTTTGTGGTAGTTGTCTGTCAGGAGGGTGAGCAGTCGGATTTTCTCTTCGCGGTCGTCAATCTTTTCCAACAATCCTTTCCCGATCACGCTCTGGTACTCCATCGTGCAGTAGCCACGCTCGGCATCGCTTACGAGCCGGTGGTTACAATCCATCTCGAAAGCCACGTGCGGGTCGTTTGCCATCAAGGCATGTTTTCTCCCTTCTGTGGCACCATGAAAGAAGAGTGTCAGTTGCCCCTCCCGGTTCCATTCGTATCCGAAGTTGAGGGGTAGGATATAGGGTACGCCTTCGTCGGGATCGTTGAAGGCCAACCGGCAGACATCGCACCGGGAAATTACCCGGCAGATCGTCTCCCTATCGGTTATTTCTCTGTCTGATCTACGCATATCTGTTTTGTGTTTAGAAGTTGTTTTTGAATTTTTGTTTTTGAATTTCACCGCTGCAGGAAGTTACTTAGCAGGATTCCCAGCTTGTGCGACAACAACAGGTTGCCGAGCATAAAGACGATACCCGCCAATGCGGCCGCCAACAGTTGGCCCCAGGTGAACGAATGCACGAGGAGAAAGAGCGTATAGCCGGCATAGGGGAGGGCCAACACCGCCGTGACAATGCCCGGCACATAGCTGCGAACCAGCACGACCTGGGCAAGGTGGACAAACAGATGAGCCGTAAAAGCCAGGAACAGGCCGATCCATATCCACGTGGCAATGGGCCATCGCATAAGGATCATGGCCGTGACGGCCAGCAGAATCAGCCACTCTTCGGCTGCAGCAATGGCGAAAGCCAGCGTATCAAGCTTCAGCAGGTGCAAGATCACGGGCCGAAACTGCGGAAAGTGTGTCAACAGTTTCTCCCGATGCCCTTCAAGCCATCGCTTGGCCATGACGATCTCTTCCACGTCGTGCAGCAGAAACAGCAGCGGAAAGGGCAGAATAATATACAATACAGTCAATGCACTCATAATTTATACTTTACTGATAATTTTCATATAATCGTCGTAAGGGATAGAGCGCCCACCCATCGATCGCAGGTGAGGTGTCTCAAATTGGCAGTCGATGAGCCCACCATCGGCCTCATAAGCTTGTGCCAATCGGATCAGAGCCAGCTTCGATGCCGACGGAACAAGCGAGAACATGCTCTCGCCGAAGAAGCTGTTGCCGATCGCAACGCCGTAGAGCCCGCCCACCAATCGCTGCTCCTTGTCCCATGTCTCGACACTGGCGGCAAAACCCTGTTCATGGAGCTGCGTGTAGGCTTCGATCATCTCTTCGCCCAGCCAGGCACCTTCCTCTTCATAGCGCAGTTCGCTGCAGTGACGGATCACCTCGTTGAAGCAACGATTGAACGTGACCGTATACTTTTCGCTGCGTATCATCTGCCGCATCGAGTGGCTGATATGGATCTCTTTCGGGAAGATCACGAACCGCTCCATGGGACAGAACCAAAGAATCTCGGGCTGATCGCGGAAGCTATACCACGGGAAGATACCATTGCTGTAGGCCAGAAGCAGGCGGTCGATGCTCAGGTCGCCTCCTACGGCCAGCCACCCGTCTTCCTCACCGTAGTGAGGATCGGGAAAAGCCAGTTCTTCGTCCAGTTGAAATACCATTATCCTATATACTTAAACTTGTTCTCTTCATAATCGACCGTTGCCATACCGCCATGCTGCAAGTCTCCGAAAAGAATCTCCTGCATCAGCAGCGGCTTGATCTTGCCCGACAGTATGCGGTCCATCTCTCGGGCCCCATAGACGGCAGAGAAGCCTTCGCGCAGCAGTTCTTCCTCGGCACGTGGGCGGAGGCTCAGCGTCACATTCTTCGCTTGCAGTTTCGTTTGCAGTTCGCCTACCTTCTTTCGGAGGACGAGCCTTGCCATTTCGAGGTCCATATCATGGAACACCACGGTGTTGGTCAGGCGGTTGATGAACTCGGGCTTGAATGTTTTCTTCACCTGTTGCAGCATTGCCTCGCCGCGGGTCGCATGGTTGTTGAATCCGATAGCCGCCAACGATGCATATTGTGCCCCGGCATTGGAGGTCATGATCAGGATCACATTACGGAAATCGGCCTTCATTCCATGGTTGTCGGTCAGTTGTGCGTAGTCCATCACCTGCAACAAAATATTGTAGATATCGCTGTGTGCCTTCTCAATCTCGTCCAGCAGCAGGACACAGTTCGGGGTCTTGCGGATGGCATCCGTCAGCTGTCCGCCATCTTCATACCCGACATAGCCCGCAGGCGAGCCGATCAGTTTCGCCACAGCATGCTTCTCTGTGTATTCAGACATGTCGAAACGCACCAGTTCCACGCCTAACTCTTTGGCCAAAACACGAGCCACCTCGGTCTTTCCTACGCCGGTCGGCCCGACAAAGAGGAGAGAGGCGAGAGGTTTGTTGTCGTCCGTCAGTCCGGCCTTGGCCATCATCACGGCGTTCACTACCTCGTTTACGGCAGTATCTTGCCCGTAAATCTGTGCCAGCATCCGCTGTTTGAGCTGCTGGAGGGTGCCGTTTCCTTTTTCTATCAAGGCTTCGGCGTTGATCTTGCAGATGCCTGTCAGGATATCCTTCACCAGTGTCTTGGTTACCTCGCGCGAGCCCTCTTCCGCATGGTGGGATTCGAGGTAGGCACCCGCCTCGTCGATCAGGTCGATTGCCTTGTCGGGCAGATAGCGGTTGGTGATATATTTCGCACTGGCCTCGACGGCAAACCGTACTGCCTCGGGCGTGTAGGTCACATGATGGAAGGCTTCATACGTCGGAAGCAGCCCGTTCACGATCTGCAGTGTCTCGGTTGTGGTGGGTTCGAGGATATCAATCTGCTGGAAACGGCGGAGGAATCCCTTGCTTTTTGTCATGTGCCGGTTGTACTCTTCGTAGGTGGTCGAGCCGATAAAGCGGATCTTGTCCGATTCCAGATAGGGCTTCAGCAGATTCGAGGCGTCAGGACCTCCGTCGGAGGTGCGCCCGGCTCCCACCACATTATGTATCTCGTCGATGTAGAGGATGGCATCCTCTTCGCTGCTGATCCCCTCCATGATGATCTTGATTCGCTTCTCGAAGTCGCCACGGTATTGTGTTCCGGCCATCAGTTGCCCGATCTCGAGCGAATAGATCCGTTTGCCCAGCAGCCGTTCGGGCACCTGTTTTTGTTGGATCCGCTTGGCCAGTCCGTAGATCAGCGACGTCTTTCCGACCCCCGGCTCGCCTACGTGCAGCGGGTTGTTCTTATCTTTTCGGCAGAGCACTTGGATGGTGCGCTCCAACTCCTTCTCACGGCCGATCAGCGGGTTGTGCTCGTCTACATGATCGGTGATGCAGGTGACAAGCTGTTGCCATGGGGTTTCCTCCCGTTTGGGACAATATTCCTCGCCGCCCATCTCCATGTCTACGTCGTAGGGGTCGTACTCCTCGTCTGTAGGTGCGGAGTCGGCCGCAGGTGCTTCGACCTCTTCCAAACAAAGCGGTTCAAGCTTGTAGAGAACGGTCAGCACATGGAGGAAGTTTTCCTCTTTCTCTCCGATATATTTTTGCAGAAGATAGGCAATCGTTGAGTCTTGAAGGTGGAACATGCTCCGCACATAGTGGGGAACTCCCACCTTCTTTGCGCCGTCGTTTATGGCCATCATTGTCGCTTCCTCGGCCACTTGAAACATCTGGCTGGAGGGATCGGGGTGGTCACTGTCGTTTTGTTCGACTTTTTCCTGGCATTTGACCCAATCGCGGAGGGCTGACAGGAAGGCTCTCATGTCGATCGATAGCATGACCATGGTGCAATACATGGGCAATTCCTGCAATATGCTGAGGAAAACCACCTCGGGAGTGAGAAACTCTAAGTTGTGCTTTCGCATAAAATGCTCGGCCTCGATAATGACTTGGGTCAGATTCTGTTCGTGATTCATATGCTTTTATAGTTCTGGTTCATACACTAATTTTAATGGGAATCGGTAGGATTTGGCCATACGCAGACTCCTTTCTACTCGGGTGCGGGCCACATCGTAGCTGTAGATGCCGACCACCGCGCTGCCATTGTTGTGGACAGCCAGCATCAATTCTTCGGCCTCGTCCGTATCCTTGTGGAAAATCTGGACGAGAAGCATGACGACGAAATCCATTGTGGTGACGTCGTCATTGAAGATGATTACCTTATATTGCCGCGGCTCATGCAGTTCGACGTGCAGGCGCTCTTTGACGGAAGATTGTTGATATTCCATGTTTCTCTGTTTTTTACAGGTTTTGTTGAATAATTGTGTAATGTCCTTTTGCAAACATAAAGAATAAAATTTACATATCCAATAGTATCGCCCTCCGAAAAGCATCTTTTCCCCACTTTTTTCTTCATTATTTCCCTTTTTCCTCTTTTTAACCCTTGAAAAACCCGGGAAGGCTGTTCCAAAAACAGCGGAAGCCATAGAAAAAGGATGCGGTATAAACGGCCGGCAACTCGCGAGTTCTGAAAAGTTTATTCGGCACCGAACTGCAGTTTTGTGCCGAGTGAACTCGAGTTTTCCCCCGAATAAACTGCAGTTTTGTGAGGAGAAACTTTTTCAAAATTGCCGTGCTTTTTCGAAAAAGCTTTCCTTCAAAAGAAAAGAGGGCACGGGGATTTGGAAATAAATTGTATATCTTTGCGGGTGCATTTAGAATGAAAAGAGAATGAAAGAAGAGAATCATTTGGGCAGACTTGTCGCATTGTTGGTGCTCACTTGGGGAATATGCTGCTCCTTCTACTTTCTGCCGAAGCAGATTGCCGGCATAAAATTGAAGCGGGTGGACTTGTTGTCGGATCTTCGGACGAACACCTCTACATGGACTGTCGACTCACTCGCGCTCCCGGCCGAGGATACGCTGGCTGTCGATTCGGCGGCCCTGCAGCAGTTGGCGGTGGAGCAGGCGGGTCTGGATTCGCTCTCCTTGGCCGTGCGCGACTCACTCTACCGCGCGCTCTATGCCGTCGAGGGAGCCGATTCTGCCGGCAGCCGTATCGAGGACTATTCGGTGGGGCACGTTGGTTTGAGCCACTTCTTCGCGGCCCTTCAGCAGAGGGAGACACTCGACCGCCCGGTGCGTATCGGCGTCATGGGCGACTCCTTTATCGAAGGTGACATCTTCGTGGCCGATCTGCGGGCAGAGATGCAACGGCAGTTTGGCGGGCGTGGGGTCGGGTTCGTGCCGATCTCGTCGGTAGCTGCCCCCTATCGTCCTACGGTCAAGGCAACGGCCGAGGCGTGGAAGACGTGGTCGATGCTCACCGACCACTCACAACACTATACCTTGTCGTGTATGTTGTTTGAAGCCGAGGCCGACGATGCCTATATCGGTATGGAGGTGGGCAGCCGTTATCCCGAACTGCAGGCGGCGCCGCGGCTGCGTTTCATCTATGAGAACAATATTTCCACGCAGTTGGCGTTGGCTTGCAACGACGCAGTCGACACGGTCCGGGTGGAGCTTCCGCAGACGGATACGCTGACACAATATATATATCGTGCTCCGGCAGCCATACAGAAGGCAGAGCTTCACCTCTCGCAGGCGAAAGGCTTCAAGGCGTTGGGCTACTCGGTCGAGTCGGAGCGGGGAGTGATCGTCGACAACTTCTCTGTTCGTGGCAACTCCGGACTGATTCTCGAGCATCTCGACCAGCCACGTTGCCGACAGTTGAACCAACTCTCGCCCTACGATCTGATCGTGTTGCAGTATGGCCTGAACGTAGCCAACGACAGTGTGATGCAATATGGCTGGTACGGCCGGCGGATGGAGGCGATCATCGGTCGCATCCGTCAGTGCTTCCCTACGGCAGATGTCCTGGTCATGGGCGTTTCCGACCGAAGTACGCAGGAAAACGGCGAGTTCGTCACGATGCCTTCCGTCCTCTCTCTGTTGCACGCTCAGCGGCAGATGGCCCAACGTGCAGGACTTCCGTTTTGGAACACCTTTGGCGCGATGGGAGGGGTGAACAGCATGGTGGCATATGTCGACAAGAATTGGGCAAGCAAAGACTATACGCACTTGGGATTTGGCGGAGGTCGTGCCCTGGCCCGCAAGTTGATGGAGGCGTTCATGAAAGAAAAAGAGTTTTATGATGATGCAGAAAAACAATAATAATAAAATGATGTGGGCCGTGCTGACGGCCGGTTTGCTGGTGGCGCTCAGCCTCTTTTCGCAGTCGATCCGCCACTTGAAGCTCCCGCAGTCGGCCACGGCCGAGGCGGATGAGGCGGATACTGTCGACCTTCCTTTGCCACTCCCCGGGATGTTGTTGGCGCATGCCGACACGCTTTCGCTCTCGCCAGAGGTGGATGCCGAGGGGGATCCGTTGGCGTTGTCCCGTTTCTTTGCCTTGCTCGACTCGTTGCGAAGCGGGCGGGATACGGTCCTCACGATCGTTCATTTGGGCGATTCGCATATCCAGGCGGGAAAATACAGTGGCGAGCTGATGCACCTTTTTCAGAAAACGTTTGGCAATGCCGGGCGAGGGTGGATCTCTCCGCTGAAGTTGAGCCGGACAAACGAGCCGGACGACTACTTCATCACCTCCGCCCTTCGTGAATGGACAGCCGGCCGTTGCATTCAACGCGACAAGAAAACATCGATCGGTATCGGTGGAATGGGGGTGCGCAGCCTCTCTTCGTCCATCAATCTGAACGTGATCATCGCCCCCAAGAATGGCGCAGGCTATGCCTTTAACCAGGCAATCTTCTATCGTAAACCGACGTCGATGCCGATGCTCCCGACGGATGACAGCAAGGCGGTGACGACAACCTCGCTGGCCGATACCGCCGTGGCGGGGATTGTGGCCGATACCTTCCGCATGAGTTGTCTGGTCGATACATTATTATTGCACAGTACACGTCGCAAACAGGGCACGGATCAGTTGCTTCCGGCCTCGTCGTTCAACAATACCTACTACGGTTTCAGTCTGACAAACGGCCAACGGGGGGTACTTTATCACTCGATCGGGGTGAACGGCGCCATGTATGTCCACTATACCGACCCCGATTATGTCCGGCAATTGGCTTTGTTGCACCCACACCTGTTGATTCTTTCGATGGGAACGAACGAAACGTTCGGGCGCAATTTCTCGTCGGACAACTTCCGTTTGGAGGTGAAGCGCTTCCTTTCGCTGGTCAAAGAGCAGATGCCGGAGGTCGAGATTGTGCTTACTACGCCACCGGAATGCTATAAAAAAAGGTACAAGAACAAGAAACGCATCTATGTGCGCAACGAACAGACGAAAGCGGCTGCCGCAGTATTGAAGCAGGTGGCCAGCGAAGAGCATATCGTCTGTTGGGATCTCTTTGCCGCAACGGGCGGAGTCAACTCCAGCCGCAAGTGGCAGTCGCAGCAATTGATGGCGCGCGACCGTATCCATTTTGTCGGCCGCGGCTACGAGGAGCAGGGACGGTTGCTCTACCGCGCGCTGATGAACAGTTATAACACTCATCTGAAACGGAAGGAGGTGCGCCATGCCGGGTGATCTCTCTCTCCAGCAGTTGGGCGATATCCTCTCATATCATGCTGATTCGCCCATGTTGTTCAGCAGCGGACTCTTCTTTGCCTTGTTCCTGCTTTTCAGTATCTTCTACGTGGCATTGCGGAAACATCTGCTGGCCCGACTGATCTATGTGACGCTCTTCTCGCTCTATTTCTATTATAAGAGCAGCGGTTTGTGGTTCGGGTTGCTCGTCTTTACGGCTACTTCCGACTTCCTTATCGCGCAGATGATGCATCGCGAGACACGTATCGGCTGTCGGAAAGCCTGGGTTGTGCTCAGCCTGGTGATCAATTTAGGCATGCTCAGCTACTTCAAATACTTCAATTTCCTGCGCGAGGTGGGCACCTCTTTGCTGCACGAATTGGGCATGTGGTTCCATTATATGCCGTGGCAGACGCTGGAGGTCGAACGGCTGAACATCTTCTTGCCGGTCGGCATCTCGTTTTTCACGTTCCAAAGCATCAGTTATGTGATCGATGTCTACCGTGGACGTATCGAGCCGCTCCACCGATGGATCGACTATCTGTTTTATGTCTCGTTCTTTCCGCAGCTGGTGGCGGGGCCGATTGTCCGTGCGCGCGACTTCATTCCGCAGATCTATCGTGAGCCGCATGTGACGCGCGAAGAGTTTGGCGAGGGAGTATTCCTTATCCTCTGCGGATTGATCAAGAAATGTGTCATCTCGGACTATATCAGTCTCAATTTCGTCGACCGAGTGTTCGATGCGCCGTTGCTCTACACCGGGGTCGAGAATCTGCTGGGCGTCTATGGCTATACGCTACAGATCTACTGCGACTTCTCAGGCTATTCCGATATGGCTATCGGTATTGCCCTGCTGTTGGGCTTCCGTTTCAACATCAACTTCGACTCGCCGTACCAGTCTGCCTCCATCACCGAGTTTTGGCGTCGGTGGCATATCTCGCTTTCCAGCTGGCTGAAAGATTACCTCTATATCTCGTTGGGCGGCAACCGTAAAGGAAAAATCCGCACCTATATCAATCTGATCATCACCATGCTGCTCGGCGGGTTGTGGCACGGTGCCTCGGTGTTGTTCATCTTGTGGGGAGCTTTCCACGGGGTTATGCTGGCCGTCCACAAAGCCGTGATGACCGCTTTCCCAAGCTTCAAGAAGACAGGCGGCGAGATGACCCTTCCGCGACGAATCGTGGGCGTACTCTTTACCTTCCACCTCGTCTGTTTGGGGTGGATCCTGTTCCGTGCCGATTCGCTGACCAAGGTAGGAGAGATCCTGACGCAGATCTTCACCCGGTTCCATCCTGAGGTGTTTGTCCAGTTTGTTACCGGCTATAAGACGGTTTGCATCCTGATGTTGTTGGGCTACCTGTCCCATTTTATGCCGAAACGCATCGAGCAGACATTGCAGACGGCCGTCACCCGCTCGCCATTGTTGGTGCAGGCACTGCTCCTGGCCCTTGCTATTTTGTTGTTGGTGCAGTTTCGCAACGTAGGAGTACAACCCTTCATCTATTTCCAATTTTAAGGAGGGGCGATTTGCTTATAGAAAAGGCACTCCCCAAAAGCTCCCGATCTTTTTGAAAAAAGTTCGGCATGAAAAAGAAAAATCATGCCGAGCTTTTTTTTATTCATGCCGATGATTTTTGTTGCCGTTTCAGGTGAATAATCCTATCTTTGTGGAAGAGAATAAAAAATGAATAGACATCCGTTGTCATAGAAGTTTAACTTTAAAGGAATACCATATATGTTTGAAGGATATATTGCGGCCAAGTTTGCCAATAAAATGTTTGAGAAAGACGTGTTCAAGATCGTGAAAAAACATGCTTTTTGGGGAGCGTTGTTGATGATTCTCCCTCTTCTCGGATTTGGCACACTGATTTATATAGCAGTCTTATGGCACATGTACAACGCCATTGCCGAGAAAGTGGGCATCTCGTTTAAGGATAATTTCTGGAAGTTGGTCGGACTCGGTATAATTGTCAATATAATCGTGGCTTTTTTGATCGATCTGCTCTTTACGTTTCTTTTCTTCCTGAAGCCGTTTCTTATTTACTTTCAGTTTTATTTTTCAGGGAAAGCCTATGTGGAAGCGCTCAAAAAGATGTGACGACATCAAGGAGACTACGCCTATTATGATCACCCCAATCCTCGCGAAAGAGAAAGAAAATGTGAAAAAGGATTGTTTTCCCGGGGTGGGGCTTCCCTAATTCAAAGAAATGTGTTATCTTTGCCCAACAAAAAGGAACTGTAAATCAAAAATAAAATGGTAAAAAGCGCATTACAAGTGGCAAGAGCAGCGTACCAACCCAAGGTGCCTGCTGCTTTGAAAGGTTCAGTGAAAGCTGTTGATGGTGAAAAGACTCAGTCTGTAGCTAACCAAGAAGATATCAAAAAATTGTTCCCGAATACGTATGGTATGCCGGTCATTACTTTCGAAACAAGCAATGAAACCAAGGAATATCCGGCTATGAACGTCGGCGTAATCCTTTCCGGCGGTCAGGCTCCCGGCGGTCACAATGTGATTGCAGGTTTGTTTGACGGAATCAAGGCCCATAACCAGGCTTCCCGCCTCTATGGCTTTATCTTGGGTCCCGGTGGCTTGGTAGACCACAAATATATGGAACTGACTTCCGACATCATCGACGAATACCGCAATACGGGTGGTTTCGATATGATCGGTTCAGGTCGTACCAAACTGGAGACGAAAGAACAATTCGACAAAGGCTTGGAAATCTTGAAGGAACTAGGCATCAAGGCATTGGTTATCATCGGTGGTGACGACTCCAACACAAATGCTTGCGTCTTGGCAGAGTACTACAAGGCTATCGGTGCCGGTGTTCAGGTTATCGGTTGCCCGAAGACAATCGACGGCGACTTGAAGAACGAGCAGATCGAGACTTCTTTCGGTTTCGATACCGCATGTAAAGTTTATTCTGAAGTGATCGGCAACATCGAACGCGATTGTAACTCGGCTCAGAAATATTGGCACTTCATCAAGTTGATGGGCCGCTCGGCTTCTCACATCGCATTGGAATGTGCCTTGCAGACACAACCGAATATCTGTATCATCTCTGAAGAGGTGGAAGCAAAAGATATGTCACTCGACGAAATCGTTACCTACATCGCTTCTATCGTTGCCAAGCGTGCAGAGCAGGGAAATAACTTCGGTACCGTCCTGATTCCGGAAGGTTTGATCGAATTCGTACCGGCCATGAAACGTCTGATTGCCGAGTTGAACGACTTCTTGGCTTCTCACGATGCTGAATTCAAGCAGGTGGCTCGCAGCGAACAACGCGCTTATATCATCAGCCGGTTGTCAAAAGAAAACGCTGATCTCTACGCTTCATTGCCTGAAGGTGTAGCCCGTCAGTTGTCTTTGGATCGTGACCCGCACGGAAACGTTCAGGTTTCTTTGATCGAAACAGAGAAGTTGCTTTCCGAAATGGTCGGCAACAAGTTGGCACAGTGGAAGGCAGAAGGCAAGTATGTCGGCAAATTTGCTGCACAACATCACTTCTTCGGTTACGAAGGCCGTTGCGCTGCTCCTTCTAACTACGATGCAGACTACTGCTATTCTCTCGGTTATACGGCATCTTGCCTGATTGCTTCCGGCAAGACCGGCTACATGTCTTCCGTTCGCAATACGACAGCTCCGGCTGATCAGTGGATTGCAGGTGGTATCCCTGTCACCATGATGATGAACATGGAACGCCGCCATGGCGAGATGAAGCCGGTTATCCAGAAAGCATTGGTTAAGCTGGACGGCGCTCCATTCAAGGAATTTGCTTCACACCGTGAAGAGTGGGCATTGAATACATGCTATGTTTATCCGGGTCCTATCCAGTACTTCGGCCCGACTGAAGTATGCGACCAGGCTACAAAGACATTGCAGTTGGAGCAGAAAGCTAAGTAATTGAAGATTTACCTCCTATAGATTAAGATGACAGGTTTCGCTTGTCGGTTCATACCGCTTGCGAAACCTGTTTTTTTTATTACCTTTGCCCAAGTGGGAGATCGCCATGAAGAATGTCAAATATCGAACCATTAAAGTCATTTTTGGAACATTCTTTTGTCGTATTCTCGCTACTTTTGTTTATCTTAAATTCGAATAGTCATGGAAATAAAAGATTATTGTACGGGCGTACAGCACATCGGTGTCCCGACAAATGACATGGAAGCGACCATCCGTTTCTACGAAAAACTCGGTTTTCAGATCGATCTTGACGTGATGAACGGCGACGAACGGATTGTCTTCTTCCGACTGCATAACCTCGTGGTCGAAGCGTATCAGAACCATCAGGCGGTGATGGCATCGGGTGCTGTCGACCATATTGCGATTGATGTCAAGCAGATCGACGATCTCTATGCCAAGGTCAAGGCCGATGGCTTCGAACTGCTGACAGATGTCAATGCACTTCCTTTCTGGAGCAACGGCATCAAATACTTTATCATTTTAGGTCCGAACAAGGAAAGGATCGAGTTTTGCGAGAAATTATAAACCAATCAAACGAAAACAGATATGAAATCAATCTTGGAAAATCATCCCGAACTGAAACGCGAAGTGGAGAAAGCCGCTGAGGTGGCAGGCTATCTTTGGCAAAGAGGATGGGCAGAACGCAACGGTGGAAACCTGACATTGAACATCACCGAATACGTCGATGATGAAATACGCTGCATGCCGGCCATCACCGAGCCGACGCCCATCGGACTGAAACTTCCGCACCTGAAAGGGTGTTACTTCTACTGTAAAGGGACAAACCGCCGAATGCGCGACCTGGCCCGCCGGCCGATGGAGAACGGATCCGTGATCCGTATCCTCGACGATTGCGAACATTATGTGATCATTGCCGATGCCCCCGTCTGCCCTACATCCGAACTGCCGTCCCATCTCTCGGTACACAATCGGCTGATCGAGAAGGGCTCTCCTTACAAAGCATCGTTGCATACGCACCCGATCGAGCTGATTGCGATGACACACAACCCCGAGATGTTGAAGAAAGATGTGGTCACCAAGATCTTGTGGAGCATGCTTCCGGAGTCGAGAGCCTTCTGTCCGCGCGGATTGGGTATGATCCCTTATGCGCTGCCCGGCTCAACCATTTTGGCAGATGCCACGATCAAAGCCCTCGAAGAGTATGACGTGGCGATGTGGGAGAAGCATGGTGTGTTTGCCGTGGATACCGACATCATGGCAGCATTCGACCAAATCGACGTCATGAACAAGGCGGCGTTGATCTACATTGCCTCCACCAACATGGGCTTTATCCCCGAAGGAATGAGCGAAGCCCAGATGGATGAGTTGAGCGTAGCCTTCAATTTGCCTCGCTAAATCCCCGTTGTCTGGATACAAAAAAGCGGTAAAACAGCTGTTTTACTGCTTTTTTTGTCTAATTTTGTGATTAATTTAAAAATTATCAAGGATGAAGAACTCTTTTATAAAAGCAGTAATCTGTCTTTTGGGTTTCGCACCGCTGGTTGAAGCACAGCAGCATTTGGACCTGAAAGATGTGGTGGACGGATCGCTGGTCCGCACAGAACGAGGCGGGCACGTCGACTGGATGGAAGACGGCGACCGCTATTCGGAATATGAAAAGAACGCCAACGGGCAGTGGCAGGTGGTATCCTACAAGGTGAAAGGCGGCGAGAAGCAGGTCGTAATTCCGGTCGAGGCGCTGATCAATCCCGAGACGGGCAAGTCGATTGCCGTCCGCAGTTTCTTTTTCAACAAAGACCATTCCTATGCTTTGATCTATACCAATACCCGGCGCGTATGGCGCTATGACACGCGGGGCGACTATTGGTTGCTCTCGTTGAAGGAGAACAAGCTTCGCCAAGTAGGAAAGAACCGGCCCGAATCGAGCCTGATGTTTGCCAAATTCTCGCCCGACGGTTCGCACGTTGCCTACGTATCGGACAATAATATATATGTAGAAGATTTGGCGGGCAACGCGATTGTCCGACTGACGAACGACGGAACGGACAAGATCATCAACGGTACTTTCGACTGGGTATACGAGGAGGAGTTCGGTTGTCGTGACGGCTTCCGCTGGAGTCCTGACAGCAAATATATCGCCTATTGGCAGAGCGATGCGCAGAAGATCGGATGGTTTGACATGATCAATAACGTCGATTCCCTCTATCCGAAGATTATAAAATTCCCTTACCCGAAGGCAGGAACTCCCAACTCGGCCGTGAAAGTGGGTTATGTGTCGGCCGAAGGTGGCGCAACGACCTGGATCGATATCCCCGGTGATGCCAGCGAAAACTATATTCCCCGCATGGAGTTCATTCCGCAAAGCAACGAATTGTTCATCCAGCAGATGAACCGTGCGCAGAACACGAACCGGGTATGGATCGCCAAGATCGGAGAATCGAAGCCGAACAATATCCTGACCGAGACGGATGCTGCATGGGTCGATACGAACGACCATGTGCGTTGGCTGAAAAACAACACCTACTTTACGTGGGAGAGCGAGCGCAGCGGATGGCGTCATCTCTACTGTGTGAGCCGCGACGGCAAAGAGATCCGACCGGTGACGCAAGGCGAGTTCGACTATATCGAAGAGGTGGGCGTCGACGAGTCGAAGGGAATCGTCTATTTCATGGCGTCGCCCGACAATTACACGCAGCGTTATCTCTATCAGGCCGGCTTCTTTGGCAAGGGAGAGGTGAAGCGTGTGAGCCCGACCGATCAAGCCGGCCAGCACACTTACTCCATCTCTCCGTCGGGAAAGTGGGCGGTCCACTCTTTCAGCAACTCCGAGAATCCTCCGGTGGTAGAGATGATTTCGTTGCCGGCCCACAAGCGGGTGTCGTTGATTACGGACAATGCGAAGGCAAAGGAGCAGTATGATGCCTTGAAACTACAGCCGAAAGAGTTTGTCAAGACGGAGTCGGACGGCCTGACACTCGACGCGTGGATGATCAAACCCTCCAACTTCGACCCGAGCAAGAAGTATCCGGTCATCATCGAGGTGTACGGCGAGCCGGCCAGCTCTACCGTACAAGACGTATGGCAAGGCGGCGGTATGTGGCACCACTACCTGGCCGAGCTGGGTTATATCGTGATGAGTATCGACAACCGTGGGGCGAACGTGCCGCGCGGCCGCGAATGGCGCAAGTGTATCTACGGCGAAGTCGGCACACTGGCCAGCCGCGACCAGGCACAAGGTATCCAGGCTTTGATCAAAAAGTACCCCTATTTGGACGCATCCCGCATTGGTATTACCGGCTGGAGCGGCGGTGGCAGCCAGACGTTGAACTGTATGTTCCGCTATCCGAACGTCTTTGCGACGGGTATTGCCGTAGCTTTTGTGGCCGACCAGCGCCTTTACGATACAATCTATCAGGAGCGTTACATGAACACGCCGCAGAACAATCCGGAGGGATACCGCAAAGGTTCGCCGATCTCTTACGTTGAAGGCTTACAAGGTAACCTGCTGTTGATCCACGGTACGGGCGATGACAACGTCCATTACCAGAACTGCGAGCGCCTGGTCAACGAGCTGATCCGCCACGGCAAGGTGTTCTATCAGTTGTCTTACCCGATGCGTTCGCACGGTATCTTCGAGGGCGAGGGAACCACCTTCCACCTTCGCAAGCAGATGGCCGACTATTGGCAGAAATATTTGCCGGCCGGTGCACGTTGATTCTTGATGAATGGAATAAAAATAGAGGAGGAGATCGCAAACGGTTGCGGTCTCCTTTGTTGTTTATTCGGGTGCAATGAAAAAGTTTCTCGGCATAAAACTCGAGTTTTCTCCCGAATGAACTGCAGTTTTGTGCGGAGAAAACTGCAGTTCACTCCCGAGAAAACTTTTCGTGACTGAGGAGGGATGCGGAAAAAAGTGGGGAGAGGTTGCCTTTAAGCTCTTCAACAAATCAAAACAAATACTTTTTTTGTGGGGTGGAATGTTTGATTTCCGAAGAAAAAATCCTAACTTTGTACATTAACAAAGTTGCGTCGTGGCCCTCTGTCGGAGCCGTGTGATGCAACCATAAAACAGAAAAAATAATAAACAAAATAGAGACATATATGAGATTTGATGTATCCTGTACGGCTTTGTCATCACGCTTGCAAGCCGTTAGCAAAGTGATTGCTTCGAAAAATTCGTTGCCCATTTTGGACAACTTTATGTTCCAATTGGAAGGGGAGGTGCTGACCATTACCGCTTCCGATGCAGAAACACACCTGGTTACGACGGTGCCGGTGATGAACGCACAGGGCGCGGGCTCTTTCACGTTGGAGGCCAAGAAGTTGCTGGATCCGCTGAAAGAGTTGCCGGAGCAGCCGTTGACGTTCGACATCAACGACGGAAACCTCGAGATCTTCATCTATTTCCAAAACGGAAAGTACAACTTCATCGGGACGAAAGCCGATACCTATCCGACGGCGCGCCCGCTCAAAGAGAACGTGGTGACGGTGCAGATGGAAGCCAAAGTGCTGTTGGGAGGTATCAACCGCACGATCTTCGCCACGGCCGACGACGAGTTGCGCCCGGTGATGAACGGTATCTTCTTCGACATGCAGCCCGAATCGCTGACGTTCGTGGCATCCGACGGCCGTAAGCTCGTCCGCTTGCAGAACCGTGCCATCCAATCGCCGGAGCGTGCATCGTTCATTCTCCCGAAAAAGCCGGCCAATTTGCTGAAAAACCTCTTGGCGCGCGAAGAAGGGAACGTCTTGATCCGCTTCGACGAGAACAATGCACAGATCGCATGCAGCAGCTTCAATATGGTTTGTCGCCTGATCGAAGGGCGTTATCCGAACTACAATAGCGTCATTCCGCAGGACAATCCTTACAAAGTGACCCTCGACCGCATCTCATTCCTTACCGCTTTGAAGCGTGTTTCGGTCTTTTCGCAAGCCAGCAGCCTGATCAAGTTGCAGATCGAGAGCAATACCATCACCATCTTCGGGCAGGATATCGACTTTTCGATTGCAGCCGAGGAGCGTGTCGCCTGCGAATATACGGGTCCGGATATGCAGATCGGCTTCAATGCTGTCTATCTGATGGAGATTTTGAGCAATATCGGATCGCAAGAGGTCGTCTTGCAATTGGCCGACCGTACCCGTGCCGGCGTGATCGTACCGGCGGAAAACGAAGAAAACGAGGATCTGCTGACGCTGCTCATGCCGATGATGTTGAACGATTAAAGCCAAGAATACGAAATGCGTTTGAATCTGCGTAACCCACTGGTGTTCTTCGATTTGGAGACAACAGGTATCAATATAGTAAAAGACCGCATCGTCGAGCTGTCGTATGTCAAGGTTTTTCCGAACGGCAACGAAGAGTCCAAGACGATGAAGATCAATCCCGAGATGCCGATTCCGAAGGAGTCGACAGCCATCCACGGCATCACCGATGAAGATGTGAAGGATTGTCCCACCTTCAAGGAGATAGCCAGGAGCTTGGCCGCCCAGATTGAGGGGTGCGACTTGGCAGGCTACAACTCGAATCGCTTCGACATTCCGTTGTTGGCCGAGGAATTTTTGCGCGCCGGTGTGGAGATCGACCTGAACCGTCGCAAGTTTGTCGACGTGCAGACCATCTTCTACAAGATGGAGCCCCGCACCTTGTCGGCCGCCTATAAGTTCTATTGCAACAAAAGTTTGGAGAACGCCCATACGGCACACGCCGATACGATGGCTACTTACGAGGTGTTGCAGGCCCAGTTGGACCGATACCCGGAGTTGCAGAACGACATCAAGTTTTTGTCGGACTACTCCAGCTTCACCAACAATGTCGATTTCGCGGGGCGTATGGTCTATAACGAGCAAGGAGTCGAGGTGTTCAATTTCGGCAAATACAAGGGCCACCCGGTGGAAGAGGTACTGAAAAAAGAACCCGCCTATTACGGTTGGATGATGAACGGCGACTTCCCGCTCAACACAAAGCAGAAGCTGACCGAGATCAAACTGCGCGGATTCAACAAGAAATAAAAACAGCGACAATGTTGAAAGGAAAACATATCATATTGGGAATAACGGGCAGCATCGCAGCCTACAAGGCGGCTTACCTTACCCGTGCGCTCGTCAAACGAGGTGCCGAGGTGCAGGTTGTCATCACACCTGCCGGAAAGGAGTTCATCACACCGCTGACGCTCTCCACCCTCAGTTCGCACCCCGTCATCAGCGAGTTCTTTTCCAATCGCGACGGGACGTGGAACAGCCATGTCGATCTTGGCTTGTGGGCCGACGCAATGCTGGTTGCTCCCGCCACAGCATCGACTATCGGCAAGATGGCCAACGGCATTGCGGACAATATGCTGGTCACCACTTACCTCTCGTGTAAGGCCCCCGTCTTTGTGGCACCGGCAATGGATCTTGATATGTTCGCCCACCCTTCGACCCAAGCCAATCTTGATCGGCTCCGTTCGTACGGCAACCGGATCATCGAACCGACGGCCGGCGAGCTGGCCAGCCACTTGATCGGGAAAGGACGTATGGAAGAACCTGACAAGATCGTAGAGGTTTTGGAGGCTTTCTTTGCAGAACGCGAAGATTTGAAGGGGAAAAAAATAGTGATCACAGCGGGGCCTACATACGAAAAGATCGACCCGGTCCGTTTTATAGGTAACTATTCGTCGGGCAAGATGGGGT